>JBDTAU010000438.1:0-3051 GCA_039924465.1 Dermatophilaceae bacterium | reverse complement strand
TTCCTGGCCGGGCTGTTCGTCAGTCCGATCTCGTGGGGAGCCACAGCCGCAGGACTAGTGCCGCGCTTCGACGGCACCGAGACGGTGCTGTTGGCGGCCGGGATGCTCGGAGCCACGGTGATGCCGCACGCGATCTATCTGCACTCCTCGCTCGCGCGCGACCGCCACGGGGCCATCGACCGGCAGCGGTTGGGCCTGCCTCGACTCCTCCGGGCGACCAAGTGGGACGTCGGGATCTCCCTGCTGATCGCGGGCTCGGTCAACGTCGCCATGCTCCTGCTCGCCGCGGCGAGCCTTCGGGGTGTCTCAGGGACCGACACGATCGAGGGTGCCCACGCCGCGATCACCAGCCAACTCGGCCCGGCGATCGGGGTCATCTTCGGGATCGGGCTGCTGGCCTCCGGCCTGGCCTCGACCTCGGTCGGCTGCTACGCCGGCGCCTCGATCATGGCTGGGCTCCTGACGGTTCAGGTGCCCTTGTTCATCCGCCGGGTGGTGACCCTCGTCCCGGCGTTGGTGATCCTCGCGATGGGGGTCAACCCCACGTGGGCCCTGGTGCTGAGCCAGGTGGCCCTCAGCATCGGCATCCCCTTTGCACTGGTGCCGCTCGTCCGGATGACCTCGTCCGCCACGCTCATGGGCTCCTACGTCAACAGGCTCCCCATGCGGATCATGGCGTGGCTGGTCGTGGCGCTCATCGTCACGCTCAACCTCGTCCTCATCGCCCTCATCGCAACCGGTCACGGCTGATCGATGACCCCCGACGAGCCCACCCGGAGCCGCCGCCCCGACCGGTCCGAGGACGTCCGCGTCGACGTCGATCAGTTCACTGCGGTGGCCCAGGACTACCTCAAGGTCATCTGGTCGGCCACCGAGTGGGGTGGCCCACCGATCACGACGAAGGACCTGGCCCTGCGGTTCGCCACCAGCGCTGCCAACGTGTCCGAGACCGTCAAGCGGCTCGCCAGCCAGGGACTCATCGACTACCAGCCCTACAAACCGGTCACGCTCACCCCCATCGGCACCGACCTGGCCCTGGCCATGGTGCGCCGCCACCGGCTCGTGGAGACCTTCCTCGTCACCACCCTCGGCTACGACTGGAACGAGGTCCACGACGAGGCCGAGCGACTCGAGCACGCGGTCTCCGACACCATGATCGACCGGATCGCCCAACTGCTGGGCCATCCGTCGTCAGACCCGCACGGTGACCCGATTCCGTCCGTCGACGGGGCGATCGAGAGACCGGGCGACACGTTGCCCTTGGGCGACGCGCCCTCCGGGCGCTTCGACGTGGTGCGCATCTCCGACGCCGACCCCGACTGCCTCGACCGGCTCGGCGCCCACGGGATCCGTCCCGGTTCGATCATCGACGTCGCGACCGACCCCAGGGACCAGGACCGGGCTCGGGCCGTCACCGCTGCCGGGGCCGCGCTGGCCGCCGCCGACATCGAGGCGATCTGGGTGCGGCCACGCCTGCGATGAATGTCAGGCCTATTCGACCTGCTCGGGCTCGAGGCTCGACTGAGTGCCGGCGAACATCGCGGTGAGGTCGAGCGAGGACACGTGGTGCTCGGATGCCAGCGACACGTAGGTCCGTGCCAAGACGTCCTTGCCGAAGCCGAGCACCGTGTTGAGCAACCCAGTCGCCTCGGCGAGTTCATCGGGGGCGGCCGACGCGACGATCTGGCGCCACATCGACTCCTCGAGAGCGTTGAACGCTGCCTGCACCTCGCTGATGTCGAAGCCCTGGCCGAAGCGCTCTTCTGCGACGGTCTCGGCGTAGGTGCTCACCCCTGCGAGGTCACGGTCGTCGATGGCGGTGACGACGAGGTCGAAGAGGCTCTCGAGCCGCTCCCGGGTGAGCGCCTCCCCAGCGGCCTGGTAGTGGTGGATGTGCGCTCGATCGACGACCGTGTAACTCTCGTCGACGATGCTCGAGCGGGACTTCCGAAGCACGGCTGCACAGTCCATCCGGACGCACCTACCCTTCATCGGGTCCATCGTCGCACGCCAGCCGCCCGGCCGGGCCACCAGACGCTGTTCCCTCGGCCACATGGGCGATGCCGGGCCTCGCGCCGGGGGTGCCGGGGGTGCAGGGGGTGCAGGGGGCGAGCTGGCCCGAGACGAACGTATGCCGCTCCGCGAGTCTCGCTCAGCGGCATACGTTTAGCTGGTGGTGGCGGCTACGTCACCAGCCGCGCTCGGCGAGGTGGTGGCCCACCGGGATCTCCTCGACGTTGATGCCGACCATGGCCTCGCCCAGGCCCCGGGAGACCTTCGCGATGACGTCGGGGTCATCGAAGAAGGTGGTCGCCTTGACGATCGCGGCAGCGCGCTCGGCCGGGTTGCCGGACTTGAAGATGCCCGACCCGACGAAGACACCCTCGGCGCCGAGCTGCATCATCATCGCGGCGTCGGAAGGGGTGGCGATGCCGCCGGCGGTAAACAGGACGACGGGGAGCTTGCCGGCCGCGGCGACCTCCTTGACGAGGTCATAGGGGGCCTGCAGCTCCTTGGCCGCGACATAGAGCTCGTCCTCGGGCAGGTTCTGCAGGTGCCGCAGCTGCTGGCGGATCTGGCGCATGTGGGTCGTGGCGTTGGAGACGTCACCGGTGCCGGCCTCACCCTTGGAGCGGATCATCGCCGCGCCCTCAGTGATCCGGCGCAGCGCCTCGCCGAGGTTGGTCGCGCCGCAGACGAAGGGCACGGTGAACTTCCACTTGTCGATGTGGTTGGCGTAGTCGGCCGGGGTGAGGACCTCTGACTCGTCGATGTAGTCGACGCCGAGGCTCTGCAGGACCTGGGCCTCGACGAAGTGACCGATGCGGGCCTTGGCCATGACAGGGATCGAGACCGCCGCGATGATGCTGTCGATCATGTCGGGGTCGCTCATCCGCGACACCCCGCCCTGGGCGCGAATGTCCGCGGGGACCCGCTCGAGCGCCATGACGGCGACGGCGCCGGAGTCCTCGGCGATCTTGGCCTGCTCGGCGGTGACGACGTCCATGATGACGCCACCCTTCAGCATCTCGGCCATGCCACGCTTGACGC
>JBDTAU010000437.1:0-6665 GCA_039924465.1 Dermatophilaceae bacterium | reverse complement strand
ACTGACTCGTGCCGTCTGCTGCAGCGCAGCGACCATCAAGAGTGGCGGCGAACTTCCACGTCACCAAAGGCCGCCCGAGCGCGACGGTGCGGGCCCACCGGTGGTTGAGGGCAGCTGCCTCCTCCTCCAGGACTCCCCCGACGACCTCGATCCCGGCGCTTCGCAGCACCGCTGCACCACCAGCTGCCGCCTCGTTGGGATCGCGTTGCGCGAACACGACACGCGAAACCCCCGCCTCGATCAACGCCTGCGCGCAGGGCCCGGTGCGACCGGTGTGCGTGCACGGCTCGAGGGACACGTAGGCGCTCGCACCACTGGCTCGGGGTCCAGCCAGAGCCAGAGCCGCCACCTCGGCGTGCGGGGTCCCCGCCCCGCCGTGGAAGCCCTCCCCCACGACCGAGCCATCAGCAGCCACGATGACGCACCCGACCCGCGGGTTGGGGTCCGGCCACGGACCGGCCACGGCCAGGTCGAGAGCGCGGCGCACCCACCTGGTGGCCTCTCTGGTGTCCATGGTCAGCGTCCTTGTTTACGGTTCGGTTCAGCGGTTCGGTTCAGCGGTTCAGTTCAGGGGCGGTGGTGGCCAACTCGGCTGATGGCGCCTCGGTGCGGCTCGCCCGGAGCCAGACCACGAAGCCGTAGATGACGAACACCGAGTACACGGCGTACAGCACCGCGGTCGGGATGTAGCCGGAGTGGACGAGCAACGGCACCCCGACGACGTCGACAGCGATCCACAACAACCAGAACTCGTTCCAGCCGCGGGCCATCGCGTAGGTGGCGAGCATGGAGCCGATGAAGATCCAGGCATCGCACCAGTAGTACCAGCGAGGAGCCGGCCAGCCGGCGCCGATGGTCGCGAAGACCTGCTGGAACACGACGAGTCCGACCAGCCAGGCGATACCGATCGTGACTCGCTCGCGCCCCGTCGCCCAGCGGGGCGTGATCGCGGGCGCCGAGGTGTCGCGCTGGTCCAGCGCTCGGACCTGACGCCAACGCCACCAGCCGTAGATGCTCGTCAGGATGAAGAAGATCTGCCGTCCGGACTGCCCGAAGAGCGGCGCCCGACCGTCCGCGACGTCGAAGGTGACCGTGATGTAGACGAAGAAGAGCAGCACGTTGCCGACGATGCCGATCGGCCAGGCCCAGACCCGTCGCAGCAGTCCCCCGACCGCCGAGGCCAGGCCGAAGAGGACACCGATCAGCTCGAGCCACCGCAACTGGTAGCCGGCGATCGGGATGCTGGCCTCGTAGAGCCAACGGAGAAGGTCCATCGGGGGTTGTCCTTGGGTTGTCGTTCGGGTGAACAACGAACTCCGGGGATACCTCTGCCGACGAACACGCCGACACGAATGTCGAACGCGGTAGTCAGTTTCGTGCGCCTCCCATCCGGACTTTCACCGTCGGTCCCGGAATTTCACCAGGTCAACCGGCCGCTGGATGCGGTCGGGTCGCGGACTTTAACCGCCGGCTCGGAATTACACCGACCCCGGAGCACGTAGTCTCCAGTATGCCACCGCGTCGTTGGGGCGTGGTAACACCGGTGGCGTGACCGGCGCCACTGGACGGTCCGGACGGGGCTCAGTGCGCGTGTGCCGTGGCCAGGGCACGGAGCTCGTCGATGGCTGCTGCGGCGTCCTCGGCGCCGTAGACAGCAGAACCAGCCACGAACACGTCCGCTCCAGCCTCGGCGCACTGCTCGATGGTCGATACGCTGACGCCACCGTCGACCTGAATCCAGATCTCGCCACCGAACCGCTTGACCGCCTCACGAACCTGTCGCACCTTCGGCATCTGGTCGGCCATGAACGACTGGCCGCCGAAGCCGGGCTCGACCGTCATGACCAGCACCATGTCGAGCTCCGGGAGCAGGTCCTCGTAGGGTCCGAACTCGGTGCCCGGCTTGATGGCCATCGAGGCACGCGCCCCAGCCGCTCGCAGGGCGCGGGCGAGCGTGACGGGCTCTCTGGCAGCCTCGATGTGGAAGGTCACCGACTGGCAGCCCGCCTCGGCGTAGAGCGGCGCCCACCGGTCGGGGTCCTCGATCATCAGGTGCGCATCGACAGGGATCGGGCTGACCTTGACCAACGCTTCGACGACGGGCAACCCGATCGTCAGGTTGGGCACGAAGTGCGCGTCCATGACGTCGACGTGCGCCCAGTCCGCGTTGGCGACCTTCCTGAGTTCGGCCTCGAGGTTGGCGAAGTCGGCGGAGAGGATGCTGGGTGAGATCTGCACGGCCTCAGCCTAGTATCGCGTCATGGCCTGACTGGCGTTCGCGTCACGTTCCTGGCCGGGTCCTCGGTTGCGGCCTCGGGCGCTCAAGGCACCCCACCTTGACCAAAACGCTCCGGGCGACGGCGGAAAGGGGCAGAATCGAGATCCTCCGATGTCATTGAACAGGAGGCGCCGTCATGCGCCGAAGCAACGTCCTACTGGTTGCCGCCGCTGTGGCCCTCCTTGCACTGACGGGCGCCAGTCCGGGTCTGGCGGCGCCAGGGGACAAGAGCCCGAAGCCGCAGGTGACTCGCTACGTGGCCCTCGGCGACTCGTACACGGCGGCACCCCTCGTGCCGACCGTGATCGTCGCCAAGGGGTGCTACCAGTCGACGAACAACTACCCACATCAGGTCGCGCGAGCCCTCAAGGTCGCCGACTTCGTTGACGCGAGTTGCAGCGGAGCCCAGACGAAGGACATGACCACGTCGCAGTTGCCAGGCGTCGCACCACAACTCGACGCCGTCACGAAGGACACGGATCTGGTCACGCTCAGCATCGGCGGCAACGACTTCGACGTCTTCGGCACCCTTGTCGGCCTCTGCCCCACCCTCAAGCCGACCAAGCCGAACGACGCCCCGTGCCGCGACCTGATGCGCAGTCAAGGCCAGGACCAGTTGTTCGCTGACCTCGCGAAGACGAAGGACTTGGTCACCACCGTGATCGAGGAGGTCAAGGTGCGTGCCCCGCGCGCCCAGATCATCGTGGTCGGCTACCCGCAGATTCTGCCGCGCCAAGGCACCTGCCCAGCGCTGATGCCGCTGGCCAGAGGGGACTACCGCTATGGGAACCAGGTCAATCAGCGCCTCACCCTGGCGCTGCGACAGGCCGCCGCGCAACAGCACGTGGGCTACGCCGACGTCTGGAAGGCCAGCCAGGGTCACGACGTCTGCTCGACCGACCCGTGGATCAACGGTCAGTTCACCGATGTCACCCGGGCCCAGGCCTTCCACCCCTTCCTCATCGAGCAGACCGCGGTCGCGGGACTCGTCGTCAAGGCCGTCCGCTGACGGCCGCCAAGGCACGCTCTGCGCTGGCTCCCGCCGGCTGGGCCCGCGGGAGCCATACCGCCGACGGCGCCACCCATGACACCTACCGCAAGGGCTCCGGTCCGGGGGTCATCGTCATCCACGAGATGCCCGGGATCACCCCCTCGGTGGTGACCTTTGCCGATGAGGTCGTGGAGCACGGCTACACGGTCGTGATGCCGCACCTCTTCGGCCGAGTGGGGGCCTCGGCGACGCCGACTGCCCTGGCGCGATCGATGGGACAGGTCTGCGTGAGCCGAGAGTTCATCAAGCTCGCCTCCGGCGTCACCTCGCCCGTGGCCGGGTGGCTGCGCTCCTTGGCCCACTCGCTGCACGGAGAGCTGGGCGGCCCCGGGGTCGGCGCCCTCGGGATGTGCCTCACCGGCGGCTTCGCCCTCGCCATGATGGTCGAGGACTCCGTGGTCGCCCCGGTCCTCGCTCAACCATCCCTTCCGTTTGCGATCGGAGCAGGCCGCGGCGCTGATCTCGGGCTCAGCCCGGCTGACCACGAGGCGATGCGTCGCCGGGTCGCGGCCGGCTGCCCCGTGCTCGGGGTTCGCTACCGCGAGGACAAGGCGACAGGCACCCGCTTCGAGACCCTGACCCGCGAGTTGGGCGACGGCTTCATCCGGGTCGAGTTCGAGGGAAAGGGCCACTCGACGCTGACCGAGCACCGCCAGCAGGTCGCGGTCGACCGCGTGCTCGCCTTCTTCGACGAACGCCTCACGCCGGCGTGATCACCGCCTGCGCAGCAGGGCCAGGAACATCGCGTCAGTGCCGTGCACGTGCGGCCACAGCTGCACAAAAGGCCCCTCGCCGAGTCCGGTGATCTGCTCCCCTGCGGCGTCAACGAAGAGCTCCCGGGCGTCGATGACCTCGACGTCGGCGCGCTTCTTGATGACGTCGTGGACGACGAACCGGGTCTCGTTGAGGTGCGGGCTGCAGGTGGCGTAGCCGATCACACCGCCCGGTGCCGTCGCCTCGATGCCGGACACCAGCAGTTCCCGTTGCAAGGTGGCCAGCGCGGCCACGTCGCCCGGGCTGCGACGCCACCGGGCCTCCGGTCGGCGCCGCAGCGCACCTAGACCAGTGCACGGCGCATCGATCAGGACCCGGCTGTAGGCCGCCGGCTCAGACTCCCCGACCTCGCGACCATCCCCGGTCCGCACCTCGACCGCGGACCTCGCCTCGTCGGCCAGCGCTCCCACCGCAGCCATGGTCTGGCGGACCAGATCCGCTCGGTGCTGGGAGATCTCATTGGCCACGAAGGGGATTCGGCGCTCGACAGCGATAGCGGCCAGGAGCCCGGCCTTGCCGCCGGGTCCGGCACACAGGTCGAGCCAGCGCTCGTGGTCGGCTGCCTCGCCCTCAACCGTCACATCGGCGAGCGCGAGGGCCACCAACTGGGAGCCCTCGTCCTGCACCGCGGCCCGGCCCTCGCGGATCGCGTCGATCGCCCCGGGGTCACCCTCGTCCAGCACGGCGCCCACCCGGCTCAGGGTGGAGGCCTCGGCGCCGAAGGCAACCAGCTCGGGCACGGTCGCGAGCCCGGGCCGGGCCGTGAGCGACACCTTCGCCGGGGTGTTGTCCGACTCCAGGAGCGCCGTCAACGCAGCCTCGACGTCCGACGCGGCGGCGGCACCGTGAACGATGAGGGCGGCCCGCAGCGCCTTGGCGATCCACAGCGGGTGTGACGTGCGCAGGGCCAGCGCCTCGAGGGGGTCGCTGAGCGGGGCCGTGACGATCTCGATCCACTCGTCGAGGCTGCGTTCGCTGATCCGTCGCATGACCGCGTTGACGAAGCCGGCGGCGCCGGCCCCGTTCACTTGGCGGGCCAAGGCGACGGTCTCATCCACCGCGGCATGGGTCGGCACCCGCATGCCGAGAAGTTGGTGGGCACCGAGCCTGATGGTGTCGCGCACCCGGGGCTCGATCGCGTCGATGGGACGGTCGGCCGCCACCGCGGCGATGGCGTCGTAGAGCCCGGACATCCGGGTGGCCCCATAGACGAGTTCTGTCACAAAGGCCGCGTCGCGACCGTGGAGTCGCTTCTCCCGCAAGAGCTTTGGCAACGCGAGGTTGGCATATGCCCCGTCGCTGATCTCGTGCAGGGCCGTGTAGGCGGTCAGTCGGGCGGGGTCGGTGCGCCTGGCCCGCTCGGCGGGGCGCTGACCGGACCGCTGTCCGGCGGACCGTAGCCGGGCTGCCGGACGTTGTCGTCCGGCACGGTCGCGGCCATCCGTGTTGTCACTCATCTCCGACGGCCTCCCCCGCCTCGATCCGGATCCCCCGGGCCCAGTCGGCGGCGGGCATGGGCTTCTTGCCGTGGGCCTGCACCACGCCGAGCCGGACCGGCTGGGTCCCGGTGCCGACGAAGACGTCGCGCTTGGTCACGTGCAGCACCCCCGCCGGTAGCTCAACCGTCTCATCCAGTGGCGCGATCGTGAGTGGTGCGACCTTGAGCCGGTCACCGCGAAACGTCGTCCAGGCACCGGGTGCCGGGGTGCAGCCGCGCACGAGTCGATCGATTGCCATCGCTGGTGTCCTCCAGTCGATGCGGGCATCCTGCACCTCGATCTTGGGCGCCAGGGACACCCCCTCGACCGGCTGTGGCCGAGCCACGAGGTCACCCGCTGCGATCCCGTCCAAGGTCGCGACGAGGAGGCCGGCCCCCGCCTCGGAGAGTCGGGCCAAGAGGTCTCCGGACGTGTCCGTCGGTCGAATGGTCTCGGTCATGACGCCGAAGACGGGGCCGGTGTCGAGACCCCGCTCGAGGCGGAAGGTCGTGGCTCCCGTCACTTCGTCACCGGCCATGATGGCGCGCTGCACCGGCGCGGCGCCTCGCCATGCCGGGAGCAGCGAGAAGTGCAGGTTGATCCACCCGTAGGTGGGGATCTCGAGGGCCGTTGGTGGCACGAGGTTGCCGTAGGCGACCACCGGGCAGGCCTCGGGAGCGAGATCGCGCAGGGCGGTCAGGAAAGCTGGGTCCTTGAGCGAGGCCGGGGTCAGGACCGGGACCCCGAGGTCCTCCGCCCGCACCCCGACCGGCGACGGCTCGAGCCGACGGCCCCGCCCCGCCGGAGCGTCAGGTCGGGTGAGCACCCCGACGAGGTCATGCTGAGACGCGACGATCGCATCGAGGCTGGGGAGGGCCACGTCAGGGGTGCCAGCGAAGACGACCCGCACGTCACATCCCCCGGCCGAAGGTCGCGTGCGGGCTGATCCGCACCTTGGGCGGCGTGTCACCGAACCACTCCGCCTCCCGAATCACCCGCATCGCCGCCTTGCGGGCTTCGGAATCGAGCCGGTCGATGAACAGGATGCCGTCGAGATGGTCGGTCTCGTGCTGGATGCAGCGCG
>JBDTAU010000436.1:0-4010 GCA_039924465.1 Dermatophilaceae bacterium | reverse complement strand
GTGGGTCACGCTCCGCTGGCGATGGGCCGGGCCGGGTCGGTGATCCACTCGCTCCACGACCCGGGATACAGGGCCGCCTGCACGCCGATCTCGTCGAGCGCGAGCACCTCGTGGGCCGCGGTGATGCCCGACCCGCAATAGGCGCCGACGCGGTCCGGGGCCTGCCCACCGGTGAGCCCAGCCCAGTGCTCGGCCAGGTCGGGGCGGAACGTTCCGTCCGCGGCGAGCCAGTCGCTGGTCGGGGCGTTGACCGCGCCGGGGATGTGCCCGGCCACCGGGTCGATCGGCTCGACCTCCCCGCGGTAGCGCTCCGGAGCGCGAGCGTCGAGGAGGAGGCCCGTGCTGGCCAGGTCGGCGGCGCCGGCCGCATCCAGCGTCGGGACCTGCCCCGGCGTGGCACTGAAGCCGCCGTGACGGGGCTCGGGCACGTCGGTGCTGACCGGCAGCCCGGCCCGCAGCCACGCGGCATACCCACCATCGAGGACCCGGACGACGGCGAGGCCGACCCAGCGCAGCACCCACCAGGCCCGCGCGGCGGCATACGACTCCCGGCCGTCATAGACGACGACCCGGGTGCCCTCGCTGACGCCGCACGCGCGCAGCGCCGCCTCCACGACTGCGGGGTCGGGCAGCGGGTGGCGCCCGCCGCTCCCGCTCGGGGCCGCGAGCGCTCGGTCGAGATCGAGGAAGAAGGCGCCGGGCACATGACCCGAGCGGTACTCCTCACGGCCGAGGGAGCTCCCCGTCGTCGTGAGGGTCCAGCGCACGTCGATGACGACGACGTCCTCGATCTCGTGGGCGAGGTCGGCGGCGTTGATGAGGTTGGTCACGCCCCCATCGTGGCATCCTCGGGGGGTGGCCGCCCACCTCGTCCTCGTGCACGGGTCGCGGCTGTCCAAAACTCAATGGTCCCCGCAACTCCCGTTCCTGGCCGGACGGGCGACGGTCGGCCTCGTGGACCTGCCCGGTCACGGCTCGCGAGCGGGGGAGGACTTCACCCTCGCGCGCTGCGTCGAGGTCATCGGCGAGGCCGTGGCCTCGGCTCCCGCGGGCGGCACGGTGGTCCTCGTCGGGCACTCACTGGGCGGCTACGCCGCGATGGCGTATGCCGCTGAGCGCGGTCCCAGCCTGGGCGGCCTCGTGCTCGCCGACTGCAGCGCCACCCCGACCGGCCCGGGGGCTGCGGTCTACCGGGGGGTCGCCGCGCTCACCCACCGCCTCGGCCCGGAGCGGATGACCCGGGTCAATGACCGGATCCTGCGACGGCTCTACGCACCCGAGATGATCGAGCCGGTCCTCGCCGGTGGCTACTACTTCGCGGCCACCCCGAGCGCGTGGCGGGAAGTCATGACGGGGTGCCGCCCGGCGATGCTGTCCGGTCTCGCGTGCCCGGTGCTGGTGCTCAACGGCCAGTTCGACCAGTTCCGGATCGGGGCGCGGTCCTTCGTCCGGGCCATCCCCCAGGCTCGCGTGGAGCTCATCCGACGGGCCTCGCACCTGAGCACGTTCGACCAGCCCCAGGCCTTTGCCGACGCGGTGCTGCGATTTACGGATTCGGTGGATCGAGCCTGATTTGGGAGAATCATTGGTTGTGACCGACCTGCTGACCGAGATGCCCGCCGCTGGCCCCCCCGAGGGTCGCGCTCAAGGCCGCGCTGTGGGCCGCGCGGTGGGTACTGACACGGACCCGGCTGCGACCCGGGTCGCGGGTCCAGTGCTGCCCCCGCTGCGCCTCGGCCGGCACGTCATCGACTCGCCCGTCGTGCTGGCTCCGATGGCCGGCATCACGAACCGCGCCTTCCGGCGCCTGTGCCGCGAACACGGCAACGGGGGGAGGGCGCCCGGCGCCGCGACGGGGGCCACCTGTCTCTACGTCAGCGAGATGATCACGACGCGGGCGCTGGTCGAGCGGACCCCTGAGTCGATGCGCCTGATCGAGCACGACCCCGAGGAGAATCCCAGGTCGATCCAGCTCTACAGCGTCGACCCGGCGACCGCGCGGGCTGCAGCACGCATGCTCGTGCGGGAGGACCGCACCGACCACATCGACCTCAACTTCGGCTGCCCGGTGCCCAAGGTGACCCGCAAGGGGGGCGGCTCGGCGCTGCCGTGGAAGAAGGACCTGTTCCGCGCGATCGTCGGTGCCGTCGTCGAGGAGGGCGCCGCGCGCGACATCCCCGTGACCGTCAAGATGCGCAAGGGGATCGATGACGAGCACCTGACCTATCTCGATGCTGCCCTGGCTGCCGAGCAGGAGGGGGTGGCCGCTGTCGCGCTGCACGCCAGGACGGCGGCCCAGGCCTACTCCGGCACGGCGGACTGGTCGGCGATCAAGCTCCTCAAGGAGACCATCACGACGATTCCGGTCCTCGGCAACGGCGACATCTGGTCGGCCGAGGACGCCTTGCGGATGGTCGCCGAGACCGGCTGCGACGGGGTCGTCGTGGGCCGCGGCTGTCTGGGCCGGCCGTGGCTGTTCGCCGACCTGGCAGCGGCCTTCGCTGGGTCCTGTGCCCGGGTGACGCCCACGCTGGGGGAGGTCGCAGCAACGCTGCGCACCCACACGGAATACCTCGTCGACTTCTACGGCGAGGAGGACCGGGCCTGTCGGGACATCCGCAAGCACATCGCGTGGTATCTCAAGGGCTTCCCGGCCGGGTCCACCATCCGCAACTCGCTCGCGCTGGTCGACTCGCTCGCCGCCCTCGACACGCTGATCGCCACCCTTGACCCGGACGCGCCCTGGCCGGGGGAGGCCGCCGAGGGCCAGCGTGGCCGGGCCGGGTCGTCCCGGCACGTCACCCTGCCCGCGGGGTGGCTCGACTCCCGCGAGCTGTCGGAGTCGCAGCGCGCGACGGTCGCCCAGGCCGAGTTGTCCGTCAGCGGCGGTTGAGGTGCGCGCGGGAGGGTCGGCCGATCGTCCGGCCGTCTTCTTTGATGACGCGCAGGACTTCCGCACCTGGCTCGAGGCCCACCACGAGAGCGCATCCGAGTTGTGGATGGGCCTGTCCAAGAAGCATGTCGAGCCGCGGGGCCTGACCTGGGAGCAGGCGGTCCGTGAGGCCCTCTGCTTCGGCTGGATCGACTCGATGGCCCAGCGCATCGACGAGGACGCGGTCCGGCAGCGCTGGACCCCGCGAAAGCCGAGCAGCAACTGGAGCACGGTCAACATCCGGGCCGTCGAGGAACTGACGACGGCCGGGCGGATGCGTCCGGCCGGGCTGGCCGCCTTCGCGAAGCGCCGGGCCGACCGGTCCGGGGTCTATGCCTACGAGAACCGCGACCGCACGTGGCCACCGGACTACGAGGCCCGGCTGCGGGCCAACCCGACGGCGTCGGCCTTCTGGGCCGGCGCGACGCCGTCCTACCGCAAGGTCGCCACCAACTGGGTGGTGACGGCCAAGCAGGAGGCGACGCGCGACCGGCGAATGACCCAACTCATCGACGACTGCGCCCACCTGCGGTTGATCACGTCCCAGCGCTACGGGACCCTGCCGGCGTGGGTCGCAAGACTGCGGGTTGAGCTCGGCTGAGCCACCGGGGCAGCTCGGCCGAGTTGCGTCGACCGGATCAGCGCTTGCTCTTGGGCGGGATGATCTCGGGGTGGATCTTGGCGGCCCCCTTCGCCTGCTTGTCAGCGCGCTTCTCCTTGATGGTCTTGGTTTTCTCGGTCTTGTGCGATCGCGGTGACTTGTCGCCCATGGTGTGCTCCAGTGCTTGGCGGAGCCGGGGTGGCTCCATTCCGCCAGTATGCGCCAGTGGTCTGCGCGACCGGCTCGCCGCGCCGGGGGTCCTGCCGTCCGTTGCCGCCTAGAGTCGACCCGTGGCCTATGACGCGCGAGACCAGGAGCGGTGGGTGGCTGAGGACCCTGCCCAGAAGCGGGCGGACCGGGACGACTTCGCCCGGGACCGGGCCCGGGTCGTCCACTCGGCCGGACTGCGGCGGCTCGCGGCCAAGACCCAGGTCCTCGGTCCGGGCCACGACGACTTCGTCCGCAACCGGTTGACCC
>JBDTAU010000435.1:0-4713 GCA_039924465.1 Dermatophilaceae bacterium | reverse complement strand
TGATGGAGGTCAACGTCTTCAGCCCCGGCGGGTTGGGGAGCTGCGCCAAGCTCTATGACGAGAACTTCTCCGTGCCCATCATCGAGGACCTCGAACGCAAGATCTCCATCCGGGCGCACTACCGCGACCGGATGACGAACGTGGACCTGGCGGCCCTCTGACCACGCGTCACCAGCGTTTGCCCTCTGACTAGCCGACGGCAGCGGCCGCAGCTCGGCCCGCGGTGCGACCGGAGAACAGGCAGCCGCCGAGGAAGGTCCCCTCGAGTGAGTTGTAGCCATGCATCCCGCCACCACCGAAGCCAGCCACCTCGCCGGCGGCGTAGAGGCCTGGGATCGGTGCGCCACCGGCATGCAGGACGCGCGCGGACAGGTCCGTCTCGAGACCGCCCAACGTCTTGCGCGTCAGGATATTGAGCCGGACCGCAATGAGCGGGCCGGACGCAGGGTCGAGCATCTTGTGTGGGGACGCGACCCGGATCAGCTTGTCGCCGCGGTAGTTCCGGGCGCCACGCAGCGCGGTGATCTGGGCGTCCTTGGTGAAGTCGTTGTCCATCTCGCGATCCCGCGCCAGCAGGAGCGCCCGCAGTGACGCCTCGTCGATGAGGTCCTCACCGGTCAGCGCGTTCATCTTCCGCACGAGCTCGGTCAGCGAGCGTGCGACGACGAAGTCCTCCCCGTGGTCGAGGAAGGCCTGCACCGGCGCGGGTGCGCCGCCGCGTGCCCGCCCGAGCACCTGGCGCACGTCCTTGCCCGTGAGGTCGGGATTCTGCTCCGACCCAGACAGGGCGAACTCCTTCTCGATGATCTTCTGGGTCAGGACGAACCATGAGTAGTCGTAACCGGTGCGCATGATGTGACCGAGGGTGCCGAGCGTGTCGAACCCCGGGAAGAAGGGCGCCGGGAACCGTCGCCCCGTCGCGTCCAGCCACAGCGAGGACGGGCCGGGCAGGATCCGGATGCCGTGGTTGTCCCAGACCGGGGCCCAGTTCTTGATGCCCTCCACGTAGTGCCACATCCGGTCCGGGTTGATGACGTTGGCCCCGGCGTGCTGGCTGATGGCGACCATCCGCCCGTCGACGTGCGCCGGCACCCCCGAGATCATGTGAGTGGGTGGGGTGCCGAGTCGCTCGGGCCAGGCGGCCCGGACGAGGTCGTGGTTGCCGCCGATACCTCCCGAGGTGACGATGACCGCTTGCGACGTCAACTCGAAGGCGCCGATCTCGTTGCGGGTGCTGGCTTTTCCGCGCTCGACGGGGTCCCGCTCGAGGAGGTGCCCCCGCACACCCGTGACGGCGTTGTCCGAGACGATGAGCTCGTCCACTCGATGCCGGAAGGCGAAGGTGACCAGCCCCTTCGCGACTCCCTCGCGCACCCGTCGCTCGAAGGGCTCGACGAGCCCCGGGCCGGTGCCCCAGGTGATGTGGAAGCGCGGCACCGAGTTGCCGTGCCCTTCGGCGCGGCCGTCCCCCCGCTCGGCCCAGCCAACGACGGGAAAGAAGCGATGGCCCTGCTCGTGCAGCCAGGATCGCTTCTCGCCTGCGGCGAAGTGCAGATAGGCCTCGGCCCACTTGCGCGGCCAGAAGTCCTCGTCCCGATCGAACTGCGCAGACCCCATCCAGTCCTGGGTCGCGAGCTCGAGGCTGTCCTTGATCCCCATCCGCCGCTGCTCCGGGCTGTTGACGAGGAAGAGTCCCCCGAAGCTCCAGAACGCCTGTCCCCCGAGGGATTGCTCGCCCTCCTGGTCGACGAGGATGACCCGCCTGCCAGCATCAGCGAGTTCAGCCGTGGCGACCAGACCGGCCAGGCCTGCTCCCACGACGATGACATCGGCGTCCATGTTCGGTCCCTTCGCGACGGTGCTGAGGGCCGGTTGGCGACGTGCAGGTGCCCCTGATCCGAACCTACCGGAGAGAGCTGTCCCGATCGCCGATTCCCGAAGTGGACCTATCGGGATGTATCACCCACGAGACTCGGGACTCTTGAGGGTGATGCGCGCCATAGGGGCGTGGTCGCCAACGAAGGAGAGACATCATGCCCACAGCTGGAGACAACGCTCTCGGCTACGCCTCACGGCTCGACGAGATCGGATTCCCCGAGTTCACAACGAAACTCGTCGCGGACACGTTCGACGCTCTCATCGCCGCGGACATCCGTCAGCAGCAGGCATTCATCGAGTTGGTGGAGGCGACGGCCAAGTCGCTGACGACCTTCATCAACGACACCAAGGACGACATCGGCCCCGGCGAGATCATGCAGCTGCTCTCCCAGGCGGTGCCGCCCACGACCCAGGACGCCAGCGCACCTCCGACGAAGGTCGTGGTGGGGGCCACCCTCAGCGCCGCCGACGTCACCGCCGTCAACGACGCTCTCGAGGTCACGGGCGGCGGGGTGGACAGTGACAACAAGGTCGCCAAGGCAGGAGCCCTGACCCAGTCCGGCTACGATGCCCTGCTCGCGGCAGCGGCGACCCGGATCGCAGCGAACAAGTACGCGCTGCTCCAGCAGATGGTCAAGCTCGGGATGCTGCGCCTGGTCGTGGACGACGGCGTCATCGAGACCCGGCTCAACTTCCGTGCCTACGGCTCGGACTACTTCCGGGCCAACTCGTCCACCACGTCCCGGTCGCAGTTCGACTTCCGGGCCAACGTCAAGACCGGTGGGCTGCTGTCCAACTGGGTCAACGCGTCCGCCTCGACGGCCTACACCTCGATGCGGGTCAGCACTTCGAGCCAGCAGTCGAGCTCGAGCTCCGGGGTGACCGTCGACATCATGGGAGGGGTCAAGATCAACTTCCACACGGACTACCTGCCGCTCAACCAGCAGTAGGCAACCAGCAGTAGTCGAACAGCAGTAATCACACCGAGCAGACGGAGTTGTCATGCCTGAGCAGCCGAGCGCCCTCGACGTGGGATTCGCCGATTTCGTCGCGGTCCTCCTCGTCGAGACCCTCGAGTCCATCGTCGCCGCGCACACCAGTCAGGAGGAGCGGTTGTCCGCCCTCCAGGCCGCTGCCGGCCTCACGGTGGAGGAGTTCGCCCAGACGGGGATCACCACCGAGTTGCTCGATGCCACGGCAGACCGGCTCTTCCCCGACGGCGAGGGTGGCAGCACCCTCGCCGTCGGCGGGCCGCTGCCGGACCGGGACGCGCTCGACGAGTTGGGCGCGACCCTGGAGAAGCGGGACGTCAAGGACAAGACCCTCACCGCGTCGGGGGTGGACCGGATCCGGGAGGCCCTGACGCTCTATCTCGCGCGGCGCCAGCTCGAGGCGTTCCGCGAGGCGGATGCCCGCGGGATCCCCCGGGTCCGGGTGGAGGGTGGGACCCTCCGCGCCAAACTCAACTTCACCGCGGTCGACACCTCGCCCCGGTCCCCGGAACGCAGCGTTGATCCAGAGGCGTCGACGACGCAGCGAGCCGGCCTCGCCGCCCGGGGTGGGGCGGTCACCGCCGCAGCCAACCTCGGACTGGGCCGCCTACCGGGGACGGTCCGCAACCAGCTCATCGCCTGGGACTCCCCGCTGCAGGCCGGGATCCTCGACTCCATCCGGCGCACCCGGCTCGTCGTCTCGACCCCCGTGGTGGCGACCGGCGGCGGTGAGCCGGAGCCCACCTCGCGCACCGAGGTCTTCGGCGAAGTGGAGATCCGCTTCCGGACGGGGGACTGAGCCATGCAGCCGTCCGAGTTGGCTGGCATGCTGGCCCGCGAGGTGGATACCGGCATCGCGGTCGCCCTGTCGGCGATCGACGCCGCTGGAGTGCTCGCCGTCGACAGCGTGACCGCGCGGATCGGATCCACCCCCGAGGGCTCGGACGTGGACTGGTCAGCGATCACGTGGCAGTCGGAGGTCGTCCTGCACATCGAGCCAGGTCGCGTCGTGGCGGCGCAGGAGGGGCCGGACCACGCGGCCCTGACCGTCCCCGAGGCGGTGGCGGCCCTGCCGTCGCGCGCCCTCCTCGGGGTGGGGCCGATCTGGTCGGATCGACTGCGGGAGGCCGGTATCCAGACAGTGGGGCAGCTGGCCAGTCTCGACTCGGGCGCGGTCGCGCGGTGGGTCGCCACGCAGGGACGGTATGCCGCTGAGCTCGTCGGTCGCGCCCGCAGCCTGCCGTCCGGGTGGCCCTCCGGCATCGCCGAGGTGGTGGGCTCCCGCTCGGTCCTCGAGGTTGTGCTCGCCGGCCCGGACCGCCTCGACGGCGGCGACCGTCTCGCCGCGGCTACCGCCTGGGAGGTCTGCCTGCGGTTGGCCGGCTGCCTCGACAACGACGTCCTGGCGCGGCTGCCCGCCCGGGGGCTGAGTCAATCCTGAGTCAGCCCTGAGCCGGCCATGACTCGGCCCTGTCCCACCCTGAGCCGGCCCTGACCCTGAAACGCTGCCAAGATCAGGTCATGGCAACGACGCGTGGCACGGCTGTGGTGACGGGTGCGGGCCGGGGGCTCGGGGCGGCGATCGCGACGATGCTGGTCGCCCGGGGTTTTGTCGTCGAGGTGACCGACGTCGACGGGGACGCGGCCCGGGCGCTGGCAACGCAACTGGGCGCAGCGGCCTACGGCAGCGGGTTGGACGTGCGTGACCCGGCAGCGTGCCGGGAGCTTGCCGAGCGGGTCGATGCTGCAGGGCGACTCGACCTCTGGGTCAACAACGCGGGGGTCCTCACGACCGCACCGACCTGGGAGCACGACGACGCGCAGCGGCAGCTGATCATGGACG
>JBDTAU010000434.1:0-6311 GCA_039924465.1 Dermatophilaceae bacterium | reverse complement strand
GATGCCGAGACCGAGATCCGGCTCGCGACCCCGGGCGATGTGCCGGAACTGTTCACCCTGACGAGGGCCTGCTGGGTGCAGGAGGCCGTGGTCAACGACACCCTTGACATCCCCGCCCTGGTCGAGTCGATGGACACCCTCCGCGAGAGCCTCGACACGACCAGGACCTGGGTCGCACGCAAGGCCGGCCGCCTCATCGGGTCCGTGCGCACTCAGGAGCGCGGCGACACGTGGGACATCGGCCGGCTCATGGTGGCCCCGGACCTGCAGGGCCGCGGACTCGGCCGTCGACTCCTCGAGCACGCGGAGGCGAGTGCGCCCAGCGGCATACGGCAGTTCTCCCTCCTGACGGGGGCCCTCAGCGACGCCAACCTGCGCCGCTACAAGCGGGCGGGCTACCGGCGGGCACCCGGCGAGCCGACGGACCGCGGGGTGGTCGACCTGGTGAAACGGCGACGGTCAGGACACGAGTGACACGCTGAGGTCGGGCGGCAGCAGTCGCCGGGCGCGGATCAGTCGCGCCTGCACGCCCGCCGTGATGCTCTGGGTCGCCATGATCGCAAACAGGACCAGCACCTGTGCGGTCGCTGCCTGGACGGGGCTGCCACCACCGAGCATGACCCCGATGAAGGCCCCGGGCAGAGTGACCACGCCCGAGGTGCGCACCTGGTCCAGGCTCGGCAGGAGCCCCTCGGGCACGCGCCGGGCGATGACCTCGTCGATGGCCTGGTCCGGGCGCAGACCGAGGGAGAGGCACGCCTCGTACTGCCCCTTCTCCTCCCGCAACGCCGCGAAGGCGCGTCGCCCGACCAGGGTGTGCACGGTCATCGTGTTCCCGAGGACGATCCCGACGATGGGGATCAGCGCGATCCCCTCGACCGGAATCGTCTGCGTGGCAAGGAGGATCGCGAGCACCGGGAGGATCCCCGCGGCCATGGCCGCCATCGCCCACGGCCAGGCGTGCGGGGCCTCGACTCGTCGACAGGTCGTGGCGACCGCCATGACGAACATGCCGAGCAGGGTGAGCACCGAGAGCCAGATCGAGCGGATGACGACAACGATCACGACCGCGGCGATGGTCAACTGGACGGTCGCACGCACCCCCGCCACGACGGCCTCGCGGCCCAGCCCCACCCGGCCAATCCGATGGGCCACGACGGTGACCGACAGGAGGACGACGAGCGCGATGGCGACCGGCCAGCCCGGGTTGATGCTCACGCACCTAACGTATGCCGCTGTGCCGGCACCCGACGTGAACTCGCGCCGCGCCGTGGCGGGGGAGTCGGCTGACCGGCATACGGCCTGCCCGATTTCGGCTATTCGGCGCCTTCTGGCAGACTGGTCGATTGCGTCCGGCATTCGACGGCCCCTGCCACAGGGGGAGTCGGGTCACGGCATCTGCTCGTGGCTCACGCGGCCCGGCGGACGCACTCCTGACATTTCAGTCCGGTGACCTGTGGCGCCGAGGAAAGTGAAGCATCATGCACACGTTTGACGCCATCAACGCAGCGTCGCTGCGTTCCGATGTCCCCGACTTCCGCGCGGGTGACAACGTCAAGGTCCACGTCAAGGTCATCGAGGGCACGCGCTCGCGCGTCCAGATCTTCCAGGGCGTCGTCATCCGTCGTCACGGCGGCGGCATCGCCGAGACGTTCACCGTCCGCAAGGTCTCCTTCGGTGTCGGTGTCGAGCGTACCTTCCCCGTGCACACCCCGGTCATCGACCGGATCGAGCTGGTCAGCCGCGGCGACGTGCGCCGCGCCAAGCTCTACTACCTGCGCGGCCTGCGCGGCAAGGCTGCCAAGATCCGCGAGAAGCGCGAGACGACCCCGGCCAAGCCGTCCGCCACGTCCAACTGACGCGGTCCCGAAGTCACGGCGCCGCTCCACGTGCCTGACCAAGGATCGCTTGAAGGGCCATCGAGCGACCCCGAGGATGCCCGCGAACTCGCGTCGGATCCCCGGGGCCAGGACCATTGGCTGCGCTGGCTGTTGCCACCAGCCGTGGTCTTGCTCCTGATCATCCTGGTCCGATCGTTCCTGGTCGCGCCGTTCTCGATCCCCAGTGGGTCCATGGAGCACACCCTCGACGTGGGCGACCGGATCCTCGTCAACCGCACGATCGACGCGGCGGACCTCCAGCGCGGAGACATCATCGTCTTCGATGCCCGCGACGCGTTCGGTGTCGGTGTCGGGGACCGTGGACTGCTGTCCAGCCTGATCGGGGCCGCCGGGAGTCTGGTCGGGGTCGGCCCGGAGACCGACTACGTCAAGCGGATCGTCGGCCTGCCTGGGGACCGGGTCGTGTGTTGCGCCTCGGATGGTCGGCTCACGGTCAACGGGGTGCCCGCCACGGAGCCCTACCTCTTCCCCGGCGATGCCCCGAGCAGTTTCCCGTTCGATGTCACCGTCCCTGCTGGGAAGCTCTGGGTGATGGGCGATCACCGCTCGAGGTCCGCCGACTCGCGGGCGCACCTGGGCAGCCCCGGCGGGGGCATGGTCCCCCTCGGCGATGTCATCGGTCGAGCTACGGTGCGATACTGGCCGCTCGATCGGGCCGGCTCGATCGAGCAAGGCCAACTCTCCTCGATCCCACGAAACGGTACGTGATGGCGCAGACTCAGGGACCCCCCACTGACCCCGCTCAGGGCGAAGACCGGGGCAGCGCGGAGGTGGAGGTCGACGACTTCGACGGCCGCCGCGGGGTCGGCGCCAGCCTCGTGGCTGGCATCAAGGAGATCGTCATCGTCGTCGTCCTGGCGATGGCGTTGTCCTTCGTCGTCAAGACCTGGCTCTTCCAGGCGTTCTACATCCCGTCCGGCTCCATGGAGAACACCCTCGTGGTCGATGACCGGGTCATCGTCAGCAAGCTGACGCCGGGGCCGTTCGACCTGCGCCGCGGCGACGTGGTCGTCTTTGAGGACCCGGGCAACCCGCCCTGGCTGGCGGGTATCCCGATCAGCGAGAAGTCGACCTTCGGTGGGCCGCTGCACAAGGCGCTCGTCTTCGTCGGCCTGCTGCCCGAGGACGCGGAGAACCACCTGATCAAGCGGGTCATCGGCCTGCCCGGGGACCACGTCGTGGCCAAGGGTGATGGGAGCGAGATCAGCGTCAACGGGGTCCCCATCGACGAGAGCTCCTACATCAAACCCGGGGACGCGCCGAGCGAAGGAAAGCCGTTCGACATCGTCGTCCCGCCCGGGAAGATCTGGGTGATGGGTGATCATCGCTCGGACTCCTCCGACTCCCGCTTCCACGACGCCGACGCTGCTGGCCAGGACTCCGGCGGTGTGGACGGCTCCGTGCCGATCAACAAGGTCGTGGGCCGGGCCCTGTTCATCGTCTGGCCGATCGATCGCGTGACCTGGCTCGGGGTGCCGTCTCGGACCTTCGCGGAGGTGCCCGCGGCGCCTGCCACGCCGGCACCGAACCCGACCGGGTCGACTCCGACAGGGGCCGCGACGGGTGGGTCGACGTCCCCTGCCAAGGCCCTTTCACCTGCTGAGGCACTGTCCCCTGCCGAGGCACTGGCCCCGGCCGGCTGAGCCCGAGCATGACTGCCCGACCGCTGTCCAGAAAGCCGTCCCTGCGGGTCGAACGGGCCCTGCAGCGGCAGGGACACCGCGTCCTCGCTGGCATGGACGAGGTCGGCCGGGGTGCCCTCGCGGGCCCGGTGAGCGTCGGAGTGGTGCTCATCGACGAGACGGTCCGCAGTGCGCCGATCGGGGTCAAGGATTCCAAGTTGCTGACCGAACGGGCTCGCAAGGGCCTCGTCCCTCGCATCCAACGGTGGGCGGTGGCCTATGCGGTGGGGCATGCCAGCCCGGCTGAGATCGACGAGATCGGGATCATCGCGGCCCTGCGCCTCGCGGGGACCCGAGCGCTGGCGGCGGTGGACCTCGTGCCGGACCTCGTCATCCTCGATGGGAACCACGACTGGCTCACCCCTCCGGACGCGGTCGGGTTGTTGGCCTTCAGCAGCGAGCAGGGGCCGTCGGTGCCGCCGGTGACGACCATGGTCAAGGCAGACCTGCGCTGCTCGTCCGTCGCCGCCGCGAGCGTGCTCGCCAAGGTGGAGCGTGACGACCTCATGGCAGTGCTGGGGGAGGCCCACCCGGCCTACGGCTGGGGCCTCAACCGCGGCTACTCCGCGCCGGACCACATGGACGCACTGGCGCGACTCGGTCCGTGCGAACTGCACCGGAGGTCGTGGCGGTTGCCGGGTCTGCGGCATGATGATGGAGGCACGCAGGGGCACCTGCCCGGTGATCAGACAGGAACGGCGATCTAGGTGAGTTCGGAAGACCTCGAGAAGTACGAGACCGAGATGGAGTTGCAGCTCTACAAGGAGTACCGCGACGTCGTCGGCCTCTTCACCCATGTCGTCGAGACCGAACGGCGTTTCTACCTGGCCAACTCGGTCGACGTCAAGGTGCGCAGTGACGGTGGGGACGTCTTCTTCGACGTGACCATGGCGGACGCGTGGGTGTGGGACATCTACCGCCCGGCCCGCTTCGTCAAGAACGTCCGGGTCGTGACGTTCAAGGACGTCAACATCGAGGAGCTGCCGACCCCGGAGCTCAAGATGCCGGACACCGGCGACTTCGCCTGAGGCCTCGCGGACTGTCCACAGGGGGCGGCCGGGATTCCCGGGGTTCACAGGCGTGGAACTGGGTCTGGTGTGGGGGAGGCCGGCGTCCGAGGCTGGCCGCATGGACAGACCAGCACCGCACGACCTCGGCACCTACGGTGAGCGACTCGCCGCCCGATACCTGACGGAGTCCGGCTACACCATCGTCGCCCGCAACTGGCGGTGCGCCCGCGGCGAGCTCGACATCATTGCGACCGAGCCGGGGGCGTTGGTCTTCTGTGAGGTCAAGACCCGCAGCTCGGAGCTGTTCGGTGCCCCCTTCGAGGCGGTGACGCGACGCAAGCTCGGTCGGTTGCGGCGGCTCTGTGGGTTGTGGCTCGACTCGCTGGGCGACGGGCAGCGGCCACCCGGTGACCAGCGCCTCGACGTCATCTCCATCCTCAAATCACCCGGTGGCTCCGCGCGCATCGAGCACCTCGTCGGTGTGTCGTGAGTGGGCTGGGGCGCACCCGAGCCGTCGGGTTGCGCGGCGTGACCGGCTTCGTGGTGGAGGTCGAGGCGCATGTGGGTGGCTCGTTGCCCGGCTTCTCCATCAGTGGGCTCGGTGACTCCGCGGTTGCCCAGTCCGCCGACCGCATCAAGGCTGCGGCCGGGCTCATTCCCAGGGCTCCCGTGAGCCAGCGGCGCGTGACGGTCAACCTCTCCCCAGCCGGCCTCAGGAAGGTCGGGACGGGCTTCGATCTCGCGATCTTCGTGGCGGTGCTGGCCGCTATGGGGCAGGTCCCGGCACGGGTCGTCGCGGAGGTCGTGCACCTCGGTGAGATCGGGCTCGACGGATCGGTGCGCGCGGTGCCCGGGGTGCTTCCCGCGGTGCACGCTGCCGCACGTTCGGGGGTGCGGCACGCAGTGGTCCCGGCCGCCAATGCGGCGGAGGCCCGACTCGTCCCGGGCATCCGAGTGCACCCGGTCGGCGACGTGATGGAACTCGTGCGTCGCTACGCCGACCTCGCTAAGGGCCGCCCGGTCCTCGAGATCCCTGTTCCTCCCGTCAGCCCGCCGGTCCCGCGACCGGTCAAGGACCTGTCCGAGGTGATCGGTCAGTCCGAGGCAAAGCTCGCCATCGAGATCGCCGCGGCCGGCGGCCATCACGTGATGCTGGCCGGTCCGCCGGGGGCCGGCAAGACCATGCTCGCCGAACGGATGCCTGGCCTGCTGCCGCCCCTGGGGGAGTTGGAGGCGATGGAGGTGACCGCTATCCACTCCGTGCTCGGGGCCCTGGAGGATGAAGCCCGACTCATCACGCGTCCACCCTTTGTCGCTCCCCACCATGGTGCGTCGCAGGCTGCAGTCATCGGTGGTGGGTCCGGTCGGATCCGTCCGGGTGCCATCACGCTCGCGCACGCGGGCATCCTGTTCCTGGATGAGACCCCTGAGTTCAACAAGGCTGTGCTGCAGGCGCTGCGGACGCCCCTCGAGCGAGGCAACGTCACGATCGCACGGGCCTCCGAGACGGTGACGTTGCCGGCCCGCTTCCAACTCGTCCTCGCTGCCAATCCCTGTCCGTGTGGCAACGGGTGGGGCAAGGGACGGGACTGCACCTGCTCACCGATGATGCGACGCAACTACTTCGGCAAACTGTCGGGACCGCTTCTCGACCGGGTCGACCTCCAGGTCCACGTCCAGCCGCCAGGCCTGTCCATGGCGGACCATCCTGGGGGCGA
>JBDTAU010000433.1:0-4317 GCA_039924465.1 Dermatophilaceae bacterium | reverse complement strand
TCGAGGCGCACCACCGTCTCGGGCTCGCTGACCGGCACCATGCCGGTCTCGACGAGCACCGTTGCCACACCGATGGTTCCGTGCCCGCACATCGGCAGGCAGCCCGAGACCTCGATGTAGAGCACGCCCCAGTCGGCGTCCGGTCGCGTCGGTGGTTGGAGGATCGCCCCGGACATCGACGAGTGACCGCGCGGCTCGCACATGAGCAGCGTGCGCAGGTCATCGCGCTCGGCCATGAAGCGCACCCGGCGCTGCGCCATCGTGTCCCCCGGGAGGGCGCCGACCCCGCCCGTGATGACGCGGGTCGGCATCCCCTCGGTGTGTGAGTCGACGGCGTGGTAGACGACCCGGCTGCGCATCGGCTTACTTGACCCCGGCGTCGATGAGGGCCTGGGTGTCCCGGCGGACGACCGTGTCCTGCTCCGCGGTGAGCGGCAGGCGCGGCGGGCGGCAGGCGCCCCCGTTGCGGCCGATCAGGTCCTGGCCGAGCTTGATCGCCTGGATGAACTCCACCTTGGAGTCCCAGCGCAGGACTGAGTGCAGCTGACGATAGAGCGGCAGCGCCGTCTCCACGTCGCGGGCGATCGAGGCCTGGAACAGCGCCTTGCACGCCTGCGGGAACACCTGTGGGTAGCCGGCCACCCAGCCCTTGGCGCCGACGAGGCCCACCTCGAGCACCGTGTCATCGGTGCCGATCATCAGGTCGAGGCCGGGTGCCAGCTCGGAGATCTCGTAGCACCGGCGCACGTCACCGGAGAACTCCTTGACGCCGACGATGTAACCCTCGGCATACAACTTGGCCAGCAACGGCGGGGTGAGGTCGACTTTGGTGTCGATCGGGTTGTTGTAGGCGGTGACCGGCAGACCGGCACTCGCGATGAGCTTGAAGTGCTCGAGCACCGAGCGCTCGTCGGCCTTGTAGGCGTTCGGCGGCAACCCCATGACCGCCTTGGCACCGAGGTCACGGGCGACCTCCGCGTGCCGCTTCGACTCCCGGCCGCTGTAGGCACCGACGCCGGGCATCACGACGAAGTCGTCGCCGCCGGCCTCGACCGCGGTCTGCACCACCTTGTCGCGCTCCTCCCAGGACAGCGACTGGTACTCCCCCAGCGACCCGTTCGGGGCCACCCCGTCCAGGCCCTGCTCGGCCAACCAGGCGACGTTGTCGCGGTAGGCCCCGAAGTCGACCTCACCTGCGTCGTCGAACTGAAGACTGGTCGCGACGAGGATCCCGTGCCACGGCTTGCGTGCGGTGTCTGCCATTTCCTGCTCCTTGTGTGAAGTGCTGCTGCTGCTCGACCCCAGCGTACGAGATCCGCGCGATCAGTGCAATATTACATTGCACTGTTGGGATGGGGATCTGTCTCCGCCGCCACGACCCCGAGCGGGACGGGCGCACTGATGAGCCGCTCGATCGCTTCCCCGGGCGCTCCGCAACTGAGCAGCGAGCTCGCATAGCCACACACCCGCCCCTGGCACCACCCCATGCCCGCTCGGGTCAGCTGCTTGACCTGCCGGGCGTCACTGGCGCCGCGGTCGCGGATCGCGGCCAGCACGGCCCCCGCGTCCACCTCCTCGCAGCGGCAGACGGTCGTGTCCGGCGTCAGGACGTCCGCCCACCCGGCCGGGGTCGGGTGGGCCCGCTGCATCGCACCGGCGAAGCCGCGCAACCGCTCCGCAGCCAGCTGCAGGGGCCCCTCGACGAACACGTCGGCTCGCCCGACCAGGTCGAGGGCCACCCCGTGCGCCGCGAGGCGCCCCTCGATGACGGCCAGTGAAGCGCCCCCGATGCCGCAGGTCTCCCCTGCGGCATAGACCCGGGCGCGACTGGTGCGTTGCACGTGGTCCACCGCGACGACCTGGGCACCGTCGACGTCCCCTGTGAGCCCGACGCCCAGCGTCAGCGCGAGGTCGAGCTGCGGGGTGAAGCCCCAGCCGACGCCGACCGCATCGACCCCGACCCGCTCCGTGGTCCCCACGACGGGGTGGCCGGCTGCGTCGAGGCGGGCGACGGACACCGCCTCCACGCGATCGGTCCCATGGGCCGCGATGATCATCCGTCCCGTCCGGACCGGTACCCGGTGACGCAGCAGCGTCGCGGCGTAGCCCGCGCCCTCTCCGAGCTTCCCTGCGTTACGGCGCACCGGGCGCAGCTCCCGCAGCCAGGTGGTCGGCCGGTTCGCCTCGAAGACGCCGACGACCGTGGCACCACGCCGGGCCAGGCCGGCGGCCACGGGCAGGAGGAAGGGGCCGGTGCCGCCGACAGCGACCCGCTGCCCAGCGATCACATCGTTCGCCTTGAGCAGTGCCTGCAGAGCCCCCGCCGTCATGACGCCCGGCAGGTCCCAGCCCGGGAACGGCAGCGACCGATCGTAGGCGCCGGTGGCGATCACCAGGGCGCGGGCGGTGAGAGTGACCCCACGACCGCGGCCAACGCGGGCGCGCTCGACGGCGTGAGCGGCATACCCCCCCTCGGTGGAGCCGACCCGCTGGGTGCCGGCTGGCTGCGCACTGACCGGCTGCGCACTGACCGACCACACGTGGTGCGCCGCCCACAGCGAGAATCGTCCGGTGCCGCGCCCCTGATCCAGGGTCGCGCGCAGGGCCGCGTAGGTGTCGAGGTCGTGGTGCAGGTAGCGCTGCGCATCGGGACGAATACCCCCCGCCCCGCTCGTGGGTGCGGGCTGGCGCCAGTACTGGCCGCCCACCTCGTGGCCGGCGTCGACAATGCCGACCACGAGGTCGGTGGACTCGAGCAACGCTGCGGCGCAAGCCATTCCGGCTGGCCCAGCGCCAACGATGAGGACGTCGAGGTCGGTTCGATCAGGAGTGGTCATGCCCCACCCCGTCCTGCGTGGTGACGCTCATGCCGTCCTCGGCCAGGACGAGACAGGCGCGCTCGTTCGGGCTCCCGTCGACGGTGACGAGGCAGTCGAAGCACACCCCGATCCCACAGAACAGGCCACGGGGCCGTCCCCCGAGTCGCGTCGTGCGCCAGGACAGGGTGCCGGCCGCGAGCAGCGCTCCCCCGATCGTCTGCCCGGGCCGGAAGCCGATGGGGCGTCCGTCCAGCTCGAAGGTGGTCACGGGGCAACCTCCAGGTCCGGCGTCGTGATGAAACGGTCGGGCAGCAAGGCGCGGAACGCGTCGTCGTCACTGGCGCGACGGGCTCCGGTCACGTAGTCGGTGATCAGCTGGGCGGTCGCGGGGGCCAGGCCGATGCCGGCACCCTCGTGGCCGCAGGCGTGCAGCACGCCGGGAACCCGCGGGTCGGGCCCGATGACGGGCAGGTGGTCGGGGCAGTACGGGCGGAAGCCCCGATAGGTCCGCAGGAGCTGCACGCCGGCGAGGAAGGGGAAGAGGGCGACTGCCTGACGCGCCAGCGCCCGGATCACGTCGACATCCAGCGTCCCGTCGAAGCCGACCCTCTCCCGGCTGGCCCCGATGAGGATCGGGCCGCCCGTCGTGCCCTCCACGACACACGAGGTCTCGAGCCCGGCCTCGCTGGACCCGACGTTGTCGACGTAGTCGGCCGAGTACACCTTGTGCCGCACCAGCGGCGGCAGCGGCTCGGTGACCAGGACGAAGCCACGCCGCGGCAGGACCGGCACGGGCGCGCCGAGCCGTTCGCTGACGACCCCGCCCCAGGTGCCGGTCGCGTTGATGACGACGTCCGCGCCGATGACCTCACCAGCCGTGGTCCGTATGCCGCTCACTGCCCCTGCAGCGGACGTGACCGTCGCGGCCACCTCGACTCCCGACCGGAAGGTGGCACCGCGCCCCAAAGCGACCTCCAGGAAGCGGGCGGCCGCGAGGACCGGTTGCACCTGGAGGTCCTCGGGATAGTGGACGGCGCCCGGGAGTCCGGGGGCGAGGTGCGGCTCGCGCTCGCACGGGTCGTCGAGGTGCTCGGTGGCCACGCCGGCCGCTCGTTGCGCGGTCGCGAAGTCGTCGAGGGACCGGAGTCCGGCCTCGCTCGTGGCGACGACGATCCCACCCTTCTCCTCGAGCTCGATGCTCTCGCGGCCGACGAGGTCGCCGACCTCGAGCCACAGCCGGCGGCTCAGCTGGGCGAGAGTGAGCTCGGCGCCGGGCCCCTTGTCCGACACGAGGATGTTGCCCTCGCCGCGACTCGTCGTCCCGGAGCCGACCGGAAGGCGGTCGAGCACGACGACCTCGAGGCCCGCCCGGGTCAGTGCTTCCGCACACGCCGTCCCGACGATCCCCGCGCCGATGACGATGGCCTTCATCGCGCCGCCCTGTGCATGGAGTGTAATGTTACACAGCACTGAGGCGGGTCGGGTGGTTTCTACCTGC
>JBDTAU010000432.1:0-6831 GCA_039924465.1 Dermatophilaceae bacterium | reverse complement strand
GTTGCCACGAAAGGAGCCTATGCGCCATCGGCCTCCGGCAAGGTCTCACTCCGTCCTTCGAGTGCTCTTTCTCGTCGTGCGGGCGGCAGTCTTCGCCGCCCTGGTCGCCGCTGCCTTCCTGGGTGCTGCCTTGCTTGGCACCGCCTTGGTCGCTGCTGCCTTCTTGGGTGCTGCCTTCTTGGGTGCCGGCGCTGGCGGCTCCGAGGTTGTCGAGGGCGTCGACGATGCAGGCTTGGTGACCGTACGCAGGGTCCGCAAGGCCACGGACAGCGGCGCGATGCTGGGGTGGGCAAGCCGTTCGACCCCGCGTAGCGCGGTCTGGGCCCGGTCGAGCGCATCGGCGTTGCTCTGTGACCATTGCGCCAACCGGTCCTCCGGGGTGGCCCCTCGGGTACTCACTTGCAGCACAGACTGAGTCAGCCCCTCCAGGACGGCGTAGAGGTCATCGCGCATGGCTCCGCGAGCCAAGGCGTCCCAGCGGTCCAACCGCGGCAACTGTGTGACGCGACCGAGCATGGCATCGATGGAGAAGGTCTCCGACGTGACGAAGTAGACGCCGACCACGTCCCCAAGTCGCTCGCCGGTGGCCTCGGCGAGTTCGACGCTGTCGAGCAGTGAATAGAGATCAAGCAGGGAGGCGGCGCGCAGGGCGACTCCCTCGGGGATGCCGTGCTGCTCAAATTCCTTCGCTCGCCGCATCATGCGAGCCCGTTCACTGCCCTGCAACAGGTCGGGGATCTGTCCCCCGAACTCCTCGATCCCGCTCCGGAACCGAGCCACCTCGCCGGCGATGTCGAGGACGGCAGGGCGATTCGTGAGGAACCACCTGACGGACCGATCCAGCAACCGCCGGAACTCGAGGTAGAGCATGGTCTGGGCCGCCGTCGAAATGACATTGTCGGTGCTCTCGACGGCGCGCACGAAGCCGGCCAGGTCGAACACCTCGCGGCAGACGACATAGGCCCGGGCCACCTGCTCAGGTGTCGACCCGGTCTCCTCACCGGCCCGGAAGGCAAAGGTGATACCGCCGCGGTTCACCATCGAGTTGACGACGGAGTTGGTGATGATCTCGCGCCGCAGGGGGTGCTCCGCGATCTGCTCGGCATATTTCTGGCGCAGCGGCTTCGGGAAGTACTCAGCCAACGTGGCCTCGAACCACGGGTCGTCCGGAAGGTCGGTGTGGATCAGTTGGTGCTTCAAGTAAAGCTTCGAGTAGGCGACCAGGACCGCGAACTCCGGCGAGACGAGGCCGAGGCCGTCCTTGAGCCGACGGTCGATCTCGGCATCGCTCGGGAGGAACTCGAGAGCCCGATCGAGGTCCCCGTGCTCCTCCAGGAACTGGATGAGTCGCTCATGGACGCTCAACATCGAGTGCTGTTGTGCTCGCCCGTTGCCGAGGAGGACGTTTTGCTCGTAGTTGTCCCGCAACACCTTTTGGGCCACTTCGTCTGTCATCGAAGCCAGCAGCGTATTGCGCCGCTTCATCGTCAGATGCCCGGTCCGGGTCAGCGCCGTGAGCAGGATCTTGATGTTCACCTCGTGGTCGGAGGTGTCGACCCCGGCACTGTTGTCGATGGCATCGGTGTTGACCCGCACCCCGGACAGGGATGCCTCGATGCGGCCGAGCTGGCTCATCCCGAGGTTGCCGCCCTCGCCCACCACCTTGCACCGCAGGTCACTGCCGGCGACCCGGATCGCGTCGTTGGCCCGGTCACCGATCTCGGCGTTGCTCTCGCTCCGAGCCCTGACATACGTTCCGATCCCGCCGTTCCACAACAGGTCCACCGGGGCCTGGAGGATGGCCTTCATCAACTCCGCAGGGGTCAGCGTCTTGACGCCGCTCTTCAACCCCAACACGGAGATCATCTGTGGCGAGATCGGCACCGACTTCGCAGAACGGTCGAAGACTCCACCGCCGGCGGAAATGAGCTTTTCGTCGTAGTCCCGCCAGGACGAGCCGGGCAGGTCGAACAACCGGCGCCGCTCGACATAGGAGCTCGCCGGGTCCGGGTCAGGGTCCACAAAGATGTTGCGGTGATCGAACGCAGCCACCAGACGGATGTGCTTGGACAAGAGCATCCCGTTGCCGAAGACGTCGCCGCTCATGTCACCGATGCCGGCGGCGGTGAAGTCTTGCGTTTGGGTGTCGATCCCCATTTCACGGAAGTGCCGTTTGACCGACTCCCAGGCACCACGAGCCGTGATGCCCATGCCCTTGTGGTCGTAGCCAGCCGAGCCTCCCGATGCGAAGGCGTCGTGCAGCCAGTAGTCGTAGTCGGCCGCCTTGCGGTTCGCGATGTCGGAGAACTTGGCCGTCCCCTTGTCTGCTGCCACGACCAGATAGGTGTCGTCCTCGTCATGACGCACCACCCGCTCGGGCGGGACGACCGCACCGGCTACGAGGTTGTCCGTCAGGTCGAGCATTCCAGAGATGAACAACTCGTAGGAGGCGATTCCCTCGTCCAGCCACGCCTGCCGGCCGACCGTGGGGTCGGGCAGCTGCTTCGCGTAGAACCCGCCCTTGGAACCAGTGGGGACGATGACGGCGTTCTTGACCATCTGGGCCTTGACCAGGCCCAGCACCTCGGTCCTGAAGTCCTCACGACGGTCGGACCAGCGCAGCCCGCCGCGGGCCACCTTGCCGAAGCGCAGGTGCACCCCCTCGACCCGGGGGCTGTAGACCCAGATCTCGTACATCGGTCGCGGGGCCGGCAGGTCCGGCACCTTCTTGGGGTTGAGCTTGATTGACACGTAGGGCTTGGGTTCCCCCGCTTCATCGACTTGGTAGAAGTTCGTTCGCAGACTGGCCAGGATCACGCCGAGCAGGGCCCGGATGATCCGGTCGTGGTCGAGGCTCGAGACCGCGTCGAGCGCCTCCTTGATCCCGCCGACGATGGACCGCTGCCGCTTCGCGCGCTTCTCCATGCCCGCCGGGCTCGCCGGGAAGGCCGCGGGATCAAAGCGCGTCTCGAACAACTCAACGAGGCTGCCCGCGATCTCGGCATGGGCGCGCAGAGCCGACTCAACGTAGTCCTGAGAAAACGTCGAAGCCGTCTGGCGCAGGTACTTGGCCACGGTCCGCAGGACGACCACCTGACGCCACGTCAGGCCAGCCTGTAGGACCAGGGCGTTGAAGCCGTCCGACTCGGCGCGGCCGGACCAGACGGCCCTGAAGGCGTCCTCGAACCGGCTCCGGACATCTTCCCCTGCCTCCTGTGAGCCCCAGACCTGCGCCTCCGGGACCCGAAGCCCGAAGTCAAAGATCCGCATGACGTGGTCGCGACTCTCCAGCACGTAGGGCCGCTCGTCGGTCACCTCGACACCGAGGTGCGTGAAAGTCGGAAGCACCTCGGTCAACGACAACTCGCCGCGGCGGTAGAGCTTGAAACGACGCTCGGCCGGGTCCTGCGACTCATCCTCTTGATAGAGATGCAGGCCGGTCGAAACGTCGGTGTCATCGAGGGCCTCGATCCGGGAAAGATCCGCGGCGGCCGTCTGCGCGTCAAAGTCCTCCTTGTACGCCTCGGGGAAAGCGCGCCCGAACGTCACCATGGCCTGCGCCGCACTCTCGACGCCGTGGTGATTGGTGAGGGTCTCGGACAGGTCCTCCTCCCAGGTCCGGGTCGCGTCGACGATCCGACGCTCCAGCGCCTCCTGATCGATCGCTGGGATGTCCTGCCCCGCAGGCATCCGCACCACGTAGTGCAGGCGAGCGAGGGTCTCCTCGCTGACCCGGGTGCTGCTCTCGATCGTCTCGCCCTGGAAGGCGTCGAGCAAGAGGCTCTCGATGCGCAACCGCACGGTCGTGTTGTAGCGATCTCTGGGGAGGTACACCAGGCACGACATGAAACGGGCGAACTCGTCGCGTCGCAGGAAGAGCTTGGTGCGCCTGCGCTCCTGCAGGTGCAGGACGCCCGTCGCGATCTCGGCCAGCGCAGCCGCACCAGTCTGGAACAACTCGTCCCGCGGGTAGGTCTCGAGGATCTGCAGGATGTCCTTGCCCGAGTGGCTGTCGGGCGTGAGCCCGGTGATGCGGAGGACCTCCTTGGCTCGCTCGTCGAGGAGCGGTACGTCCTGGATCGTGTCGTTGTAGGCCGCAGACGCGTACAGCCCGAGGAAGCGCTGCTCGCCGACGCACGCTCCCTGACCGTCGAACTTCTTGATCGAGATGTAATCGAGGTAGACGTTCCGGTGGACGGTCGCCCGTCGGTTCGCCTTGGTGATGATCAGGATGTTGGAGTCGTGGGCCGCCCGGCTCGCCGCCGGGCTCAGCAGGATGCCGGACCCGGCCTTGGGCCGGTCGTAGCGCAGCAGGCCCAGGCCCGTCCCGGGCACCTGGCGGGAGACATCCCGCCCCTCCTCGTGGGTGAGCGAGTACTCCCGATACCCGAGGAAGGTGAAGTTGTTGTGCGCCAGCCACTCAAGGAACCGGCCAGCTTCTCTGGCCTCATGGGGGTCGGCGCCCACGGGCGGCGCAGATCGCAACTCACTGGCGATCGTCAACGCATGGGACTGCATCTTGGGCCAGTCCTCGACGGCGTCGTTCACGTTGTCGAGGACCTGGCGCAGACGCCCCTCCACCGCGGTGAGAGAGGCGTCGGGCAACCTGTCGATCTCCAGGTGCATCCAGGACTCCCGGACGGCCGCAACTCCACTGGTTTCGGGGGCGGCAGCCGGGTCAGCCACGACGGCGCGCAGTTCGCCGGTCACGGTCCGATGGGAGGTCAGCTGGGGATGCACGATCAGGTGCACTCCGCTGTCGAAGCCGCCCAGCGCCGCCACGACCGAGTCGACGAGGAAGGGCATGTCATCGCACACGACCTCGACGACGGTGTAGGCACTGGCCCAGCCATCGGCGTCGAGCGTCGGGTTGAAGGCCCGGACGCTGACCGTGCCCACCGGACGCTGTCCGGCAAATCTCCTGTGGCCCAAGGCGATTGCCGACAACTCCGCCGGGTCACGCGCCAGGAGGTCCTCCGTTGCCATGAGATGGTAGTAGGCACGGAAGAACTGCTCGGGGTCACCACCCAACGTGCGTCGTGCTGCTCCGGGCCTGCCCTTGCGTGCCGGTCCCGCAAGGCTCGCGGAGCGAAGAGCGGTGGCTCGTGACTGTTCCAGTGACTCAGACATGCTGAAGATCAACCCTCACCGTGTAGCAGTGGTGGCGCCCCATCGCGCGCACCATCTCACGATGTGAGCCTAGCGTCGTCCACGCCCTCGCGCCGAGACGGGCCGGTGGAGAACTTCACGAGCACGGCGCGAGCAATGCCTAGAGTGGGCCCATGAGCGATGGGATGGCAGGTGCGCGGCCCGTGACCCCAGCCCAGCTCCGGGCCCTCACTCGCACCCGTCGCGTCACCCGCGACATCGCTGAAGACCTCCTGACCCACCTCCCGGACCTCGGGGACCTGCCAACCCAACGGCTGCTCGACGCGTGGGTCGAGCAGGCCGCAGACACGATGCGGGCCCTGGCGGAGTGTGCCGAGGAGCACCTGCTCGGGGCCTCGAGTCCAGCTCCCGCCAGCTCGAGCTCCCGTGGGACGGGGGACCCACGATGAACGGCGTCGCGGGCGACGCGGCGTCCACGTCCGTGCTCGGAGGGGCGCTGCGCCGCCACGCGTTGGACGTGGTGGACGTTCTGGACGGGCTCGAGTCACCCGGACGATCGGGATCGCGGGCGGGCGGTCCGGATCAGCTGGCCGAGGAGCGAGAGTTGCTCGCCAGCGCTGCGGCGCAACTCGATCGGATAGGGGCGCGGCTGCAGGCGTGGTCGACCGATGCGGTCGAGCGCACGAGCCGTCGACGAGGGCTCGATGAGGTGGCTGCGCGAGATGGCCTGCTCCTCGATGGTCGGCGGGTCGTCGAGGTGCCGGGCCCGAGCCGGGTCGAACCGACGACGAGGCTCCAGTCCCGCGATCGCCTACAGGACCTGCTCAACCGACTCACGAGTTCGGACGCGAAGTCCCTGGCTGGACTCGCGCGAGAGCTCGAGTCGTCCACGGCCGCCCTCGCTCGGCTCGCGGAACGAGCCCGCGCTCGTCCACGCTGACACCGGATGCTCGGGTCCCCGTGGCTGCAGCGGGCAGGCAGGTGCAATACCGTGTCGCCATGAAGATCACTGAGACGGTCGACTACCGGGCAGCCCCCGACGTGGTGTTCGCCATGCTCACGGATGAGGCCTTCCAGGAGCGCAAGTGCGTGGATGCCGGTGCTCTGCGCCACGACGTCGCGGTGGCTCCAGTGGGTGACGGTGCCCGGATCGTCACCCGTCGGGACCTGCCGACCGACTCGTTGCCCGACTTCGCCAAGTCGTTGGTCGGCACGTCCTTGTCCATCACCGAGACCTACGAATGGGGTGGCGCCAAGCCGGATGGGAGCAGGACCGGCGACTTGACCGTCGAGGTCGCCGGTGCGCCCGTGGCGCTGCGCGCCAAGGTCGCCCTCGTCCCGAACGCTTCGGGCAGCTCGCTGCGCATCGACGGTGACCTCAAGGCTTCGATTCCTTTCCTCGGCAGCCGAGTTGAGAAGGCCTCCGCCCCTCCGGTGATCCACGCAATCCGCGCAGAAGGCCGGACCGGAGCGCGGTGGCTGGCCGAGCGCGTCTGACGCTGTCCCGCCCAGCCCCCGCGCTCCGCACGACGGATCCGAGCCGAGCCCGCTACCTCAACTCTTCGGTATCAACCCTGTGCCATGTGCGGATACCGGTGGTCGGTGGGTGGCACGAAGGTCTCCTTGATCGAACGGACGCTGGTCCAGCGCAGCAGGTTCTGCGCCGCACCGGCCTTGTCGTTCGTTCCGGAGGCTCGGGCCCCGCCGAAGGGTTGTTGACCA
>JBDTAU010000431.1:0-5197 GCA_039924465.1 Dermatophilaceae bacterium | reverse complement strand
GAGGTCCGATAGAAGCCGGCCGTCTCGGTGACGGCCCCCCGGAAGCGTCGGACCGCCTCCGGGGCGTCGAGGAACCACCAGGGGGCCCCGGCGTAGACGCTCTCGTAGAAGCCGGCGAGCGGGGCGATCTCGCGGGAGAAGACCGTCTCGTCCAGCGTGAAGAGGACGAGCTGGAAGCCCGGTGAGGTGCCGACGCGGTCGAGGAGCGGCTTCAGGCTGCGGGTGAACTCGACGGCGATCGGGATGTCGTGGCCGGTGTCCGGGCCATAGGCGTTGAAGCTGGACGCCGAGTGGTTGCGGTGGACGCCGGGGTGCAGCGTCATGACGAGCCCGTCGTCGACCGACATCAGCGCCATCTCGACGAGCATGTGTCGGCGGAAGGCAGTCGTCTCGTCCTCGCTGGCCTCCCCGCGCAGGGCGGCTGCGTAGATCCGGGTGGCCTCGGCCTCGTCGAGGCTCAGGGTGACGACGTCGGCGTGGCTGTGGTCGGCCGACACGGCTCCGTGCTCGACGAAGTAGCGGCGTCGGTCCTGCAGGGCTGCCCGGTAGCCCGAGTAGGACCCGGTGTCCTCCCCCGCGGCTGCCCCGAGCGCGGCGACGAGCTCGGGGAAATCGGCCCGGGCCGGCTCGAGGTAGCGGTCCGGCCGGAAGGTCGGCACGACCCGGGGGGCGAAGGTGTCGTCGTCACGCAGGGTCCGGTGGTGGGACAGGTCATCGACCGGGTCGTCGGTAGTGGCCATCACCTCGATCCCGAAGCGCTCCATGAGGGCGCGCGGTCGGAACTCGGGGGTCGCCAGGTGGTGCGCGATCTGGTCGTAGATCCCGTCGGCGGTCTCGGCGGACGGCCGCACGCTGACGCCGAAGATCTCGCCCAGCTCCGCTTCCATCCAGTAGCGGCTCGGGGTGCCGCGGAAGTCGCGCCAGTGCTCGCAGAAGGTCCGCCAGGCCTGCCGCGAGCCGGCCTCATCGAGCTCATGGCCACCCACTCCGAGGTCGGCGAGGTCGACGCCCTGGGCGTGCAGCAGCCGGAAGATGTAGTGATCTGGGGTCAGCAGCAACGACGTCGGGTCGGCAAACGGCGTGTCGTCGGCGAGCCACTGGGGTGGCACGTGACCGTGCGGCGAAATGATCGGGAGATCCTGCACGGCGGAATAGAGGCGGCGGGCTATAGCCCGGGTCCCCGGCTCAGCGGGCAGCAACCGGTCGGGATCAAGGCCAAGGACGGGCGCTGGGGACGTCATGGCACTCATCGTGGACGAGAACTCCGCTGGGGGCTACCGCTGACCAGAAGTTGCCCAGATTTGCCCGAGAGTTGCCGCGAGCTGCTCGGGACCGGGGCGCAGGTGGGGCCAGCCCTTGCGACGAGGGCCCGGTCCCACGACAGTGGACCCATGACCACCGCGCTGCCCACCGCCCCCGAGCCCACGACGCCGTTGCCAGCGGAGTCGGTGCCCACGGAAGCGGAGCCCACCGGAGCGAAGCCCACCGGAGCGAAGCCCACCGAAGCGGTGCCCACCGAAGCGCCCGAGGTCGCGGCGAGGCGCGCGGTCCGCCTCGGCGGCGTTGAAGGGGTGCTCGCCGAGGACGAGGTGCGCACCTTCATCCACGAGCAACTGGGCAGAACCGACCTCGACGGCAAGAGCGTCTGTGTCCTGGTCCCGGACGGGACCCGGACCTGTCCGCTGCCGCTCCTCATCGGCGCCGTCCACGAGGCACTGCACGGGCGGGTGTCGCGCCTCACCGTCCTGATCGCGCTCGGCACGCACCAACCCATGTCCGCGGCGCAACTGGCCAAGCACCTCGGCTATCCGGAGGGTCACCTCGAGGGAACCTATCCGGGGATGACCGTCCTCAACCACGAGTGGTGGAACCCGGAGACGTTTGCCGACCTCGGCACCATCGCGACGAGTCGGCTCGAGGAGCTGTCGGAGGGTCGCCTGTCGATGGAGGTGCCGGTCCTGCTCAACAAGGCGGTCGTCGAGCACGACGTCGCCCTCGTGGTCGGGCCGGTCCTGCCCCACGAAGTCGTCGGCATCTCCGGTGGCAACAAATACTTCTTCCCCGGCGTCGCGGGCCAGGACATCATCGACGTCTCACACTGGATCGGTGCCCTGATCACGTCAGCCGCGATCATCGGCACCACCGCGATCACGCCCGTCCGGGCCCTGATCAACGAGGGCGCCGCCCTCGTGCCCGCCCGGAAGCTGGCCTTCTGCGTCGTCGGGGAGGCCGCCAGCCAGAGCCTGCACTCGATCTCGTTCGGCGACACCGACGCCGCGTGGGCCAATGCCGCCCAGGTGTGCGCGGCCACCCACGTGACCTACCTCGACCAGCCGGTGAGCCGGGTCCTCTCGCTCATCCCGGAGATGTACGAGGACATCTGGACCGGCGCCAAGGGCTTCTACAAGCTCGAGCCCGCGGTCGCGGACGGCGGAGAGGTGATCCTCTATGCCCCGCACATCACCGAGATCTCGACGAGCCACCCCGAGATCAACGAGATCGGCTACCACTGCCGCGACTACTTCGTGAAGCAGTGGGACCGCTTCAAGCACATCCACTGGGGGACCCTCGCCCACTCGACCCACCTGCGCGGCGCCGGCACCTACGACCCCGACACCGGGGAGGAGCAGTTCCGGGTCAAGGTCACGCTCGCCACCCGCATCCCCGAGGAGGTCTGCCACGCGGCCAACCTGGGCTACCTCGACCCGGACTCGATCGACCTCGCCGCCGCTGAGGCCGACCCGGGCACGTTCGTGGTGCCCAACGCCGGAGAGGTCCTCTTCCGGCTGCGTTGAGCAGTCCCGCGCCGTGACCTCGCAGACCTCGCGGACCTCGCGGACCTCGGGCATCATGAGGGTCGACGGCAACAAGAAGGGTGCCTTCACCCTCCGCACGTGCTGGAACAAGGAGACATGATCATGAGCACCACGCCATCCGCCTCTATCGGCGTCACCGGCCTCGCCGTCATGGGGAGCAACCTCGCGCGCAACCTCGCGCGGCACGGGCACACCGTCGCGGTCCACAACCGCAGCTATGCCAAGACGGAGGCCCTGGTCGCCGACCACGGCTCCGAGGGCACGTTCGTGCCCGCCGAGACCACCGCTGACTTCGTCGCCTCGCTCGAGCGTCCGCGCCGGATCATCCTCATGGTCAAGGCCGGCGACCCCACCGACGCCGTCATCGATGAGCTCGTGCCGCTCCTCGAGGCAGGCGACATCATCGTGGACGGCGGCAACGCCCACTTCGAGGACACCCGCCGCCGCGAGGCAAGCCTGCGCGAGCACGATCTGCACTTCGTCGGCAGCGGCATCTCCGGTGGCGAGGTCGGCGCCCTCGAAGGCCCGTCGATCATGCCTGGTGGCTCCAAGGAGTCGTATGCCGCTGTCGGACCGATCCTCGAATCCATCGCCGCGCAGGTGGAAGGCGAAGCCTGCTGCGCGTGGATGGGTCCGGACGGAGCCGGCCACTTCGTCAAGATGGTCCACAACGGCATCGAGTACGCCGACATGCAGTTCATCGCCGAGGCCTACGACGTCCTCTCCGCAGCGGGCCTGAGCGCAGCGGAGGCCGCTGAGGTGTTCCGCGGGTGGAACACCGGCGAGCTCGACTCCTTCCTCATCGAGATCACCGCCGATGTCCTGTCCCAGGTGGACGCCGAGACGGGGTCAGCCCTCGTCGACGTCATCGTCGACGCCGCCGAGCAGAAGGGCACGGGCCGCTGGACGGTCCAGACCGCGCTCGAGCTCGGGGTGCCGGTCTCGACGATCGCCGAGTCGGTCTTCGCCAGATCGGCCTCCGGGGATACGGCCGTCCGCGCTGCCACGCGTGGTGTCCTGGTCGGCCCCGACCGCGCGGTCCCGACGGATGACCGGCAGGGGCTCATCGACGACGTCCGCGATGCGCTCTGGTCCTCCAAGGTGGTCGCCTACGCCCAGGGCCTCGAGCAGATTCGCAAGGCGAGCGAGGAGTACGACTGGGACGTCGACATCGCGACGGTGGCGCGGATCTGGCGCGGGGGCTGCATCATCCGCGCCCGCCTCCTCAAGCAGATCAGCGACGAGTACGCGGCCAGCCAGCTCGCCACGCTCCTCATCGCCCCCAGCATCCAAAGTGGCCTCGCCGACCGGCAGGACGCCTGGCGCCGGGTCATCGCTTTGGCCACCACGGCTGGGGTGCCGGTGCCTGGATTCTCCAGCGCGCTGGCCTACTACGACACCGTCCGTGCCGACCGGCTGCCGGCCGCGCTCGTCCAGGGCCTGCGGGACAACTTCGGTGCGCACACCTACGGCCGCACCGACCGCGAGGGCGCCTTCCACACGCTGTGGTCGCAGGACCGGACCGAGGTGCAGACGTCCTGACCCCGACCATCGGCGAAGATGGGGCCATGACGTCCCCGGACTCGCAGGGCAGACCCACGGCACAGCTCTCGGCCCCGTTGCCGCCGGGCCTGTCCGACCTGGCCGCTGCCGTCGGCACGCGGCTCACCGCCGCGCTGACCGACGGCAGTAGCCGGATCGGCATCGCCTACTCCGGCGGCGTCGACTCGGGGCTCCTCCTCGCCCTCGCCGTCCGCACGCTGGGCCCGGAGCGGGTGCTGGCCATCATCGGGGTCTCCCCCAGCCTCGCCGCTGACGAGCGCCACGCCGCTCACGACGTGGCAGCGGTCATCGGGGTGCCGGTCGTCGAGGTGGCGACCCACGAGGGCGAGGTCGCGGCCTACCGTGCCAACGGCCCCGACCGGTGCTTTCACTGCAAGGACGAGCTCTTCACCAGGATCTCCGACGAGGTCGCAGAGGTGCACGGCCTCGAGGCGGTCGCCTACGGGGAGAACGCGGATGATGCCAAGCGGCCCGACCGACCGGGTGCCCGCGCGGCAACCAACCACTCGATCCTGCGGCCCCTCGCCGATGCTGGCCTCACCAAGGCCGACGTGCGGGCCATCGCCCGGGAGCTGGGACTGCCCAACGCCGACAAGCCGGCCGCGCCCTGCCTGGCCTCCCGGATCCCCCACTTCCAGCAGGTCGACCCGACCAAGTTGCGCCAGATCGAGGCGCTCGAGCACGACCTGCATGCGCTCGGCTTCACTGACTGCCGGGTCCGCCATCACGGTGAGATCGCGCGGATCGAGTTGCTCGAGGGCGACCTCGAGCGAGCCATGACGCCACCACTGAGGACGGCGATCGCAGAGGCAGGCCGG
>JBDTAU010000430.1:0-3434 GCA_039924465.1 Dermatophilaceae bacterium | reverse complement strand
GGGCCGTGCAGAGCTCTCCCGTAAACCCCGCGAGGCCGGGATAGTCCGGTGTGACCGGCGTGTGGTTGAAGCCGGTGGCCACGACTGCGTACGGCGAGGAGAGCTGCGATCCGTCCGTGAGCGTCAGTGACCAGCCCGCCCCGTCCGCACCGTGGTCGACGCGAGCCACCGGGACCCCGGTGCGTACGTCGAGGGCGTGGTGGGCGGCATACGACTCGAGGTAGGTGACGACGTCGTCGCGCGCGACCCAGCGCGCCATCTCCTTCGGGATGGCGAAGCCCGGGAGCCCGGAGAGTTCGCGAGGCGTGTGCAGGTGGAGTCGGTCGTAGTGGCCGCGCCAGGAGTTGCCGATGTGGTCGCTGCGTTCGAGCACGATGCTGCGCAGACCGCGCTTCTTCAGCTCCGCAGCGACAGCCAGACCCGCTGGTCCACCGCCGATGATGTGAGCATCTACTTTGACGTCGCGCTCGGTCACGGTCTCAGGCTACCCAGAGCCGCTCCGGTCAGGTCTGGCTGACCCGAATCGTCAGCACGGCCGGACGCACCACGGCGTTGACCTCGGTGGCCCCACCGATGACGTCGCCGTCGATCTGGACCGGCAGTGGTCGGTCGACCCGCACCCGGATCTTGCTGCAGACCTTGTGATCGAGCGTCGGGTGCCCCTTGCGCCGGCGAGTGATCGCCCGGGCGAACACCGGGGCCCACCCGAAGAAGCCACGAGGGGAGGCGATGATGACGTCGAGTTGCTGGTCGTCCACGCGTGCGTCGGGCATGAGGACGAGGCCGCCGAGGAGCTTGCCGCAGTTGCCGATGACGACGGCGCGAGCCCGGCGCTTCAGAGGTGGCTCTTCGTCGATCCGGATCTGCGCCCGGAACTCGGGTGAGAACAGGTGTCGCACCCCAGACAGCAGATAGGCGGGCCAGCCGACCCTGCTCTTCAGGGCATCGTTGGTGTCGCCCATGATGAGCGCGTCCATGCCGATGCCGCCCATGACGAGGAACTGGTGCGTGACCAACTCGATGCCGTCAGCCGCGTTCCCCTCCTCGTCCGTCTCACCGATGATGAGCTCCCCGACATCGATCCGGCGGTCTCTCCCGGTCAGCGCGACCCCGACCGCGCCGTCGAGGTCGACGACCGGTAGGTCGAGGTTGCGGGCGAGCAGGTTGCCGGTGCCCGCGGGGAGGATGCCGAGCGGGGTCTTCGTGCCGATGAGGGCGTTCGCGACCCAGCGCACGGTCCCGTCGCCGCCGAGGCTGCACACGACGTCGGCTCCGGCCTCGATGGCCTCGCTGGCCTGCCCCCTGCCTGGATCGGCCACGGTCGTCTCGAAGAAGAGGGGGTCGCCCCAGCCGCGGGAGTGGCACGAGCTCGTGATCCGCTCCTGGACCATCGCGAGGTCGGCGACCTTGATCGGGTTGATGATGACCGCGGCGCGCTTGAGCGCCACTCCGGGCAGGTGCCCGGCGCGGGAATGGCCGCCTCTGGGAGGAGAACGACGCAGGTTGAGCGCTGACATCGGATTGGCTTTCGCTCGGGCAAAGAAGTACCCACCGATGATCAGCGCCAGGACGAGGACGCCAACGACGATCCACGGCAGGTAGTCACTGAGCACCTTTGAACACTACCGGAGGCCTGCCCCCGTTCCGTACGCTGCCTGTATGACGGACGATGTGCTGCAGGATCCCGGGCCAGCCGCCCCGGACGGTGCCGACTGGACCTGGGTGCTGACCCGACCGTGCCCCGACTGCGGATTCGACGCGGCCCACCTTGGCCGTGACCAGATCCCCGAGCTCCTCCAGGACGCCAAACGGAGGTATGCCGCTGTGCTGGGTCAGGGCGAGGTGCGGGCTCGCCCTGCGTCCGGGGTCTGGTCACCGCTCGAGTACAGCTGCCACGTGCGTGACGTCTGCGTGGTGATGACGGCACGCCTCGAGCAGATCCTGGACGGCTGCGGACGGGTGGTGACCTTTGCTGACTGGGACCAGGACCGGGCCGCCGCCAACGGGCGATACTGGCGCTCCGATCCGACGGCGGTCCAGCAGGAGGTGACCGATGCGTTCGACGCCGCGGCGGCGGCTTACGCCCGGCCCGTGGAGGGTGAGTGGGCCTGGCCGGCGTTGCGCAGCAACGGGTCGCGCTTCACCGCAGAGACCCTGGCGCGCTACTTCCTGCACGACGTGCGTCACCACCTGTGGGATGTGCGCGGATGAGGCTGCCTGAGGCTCGCACCCCTGACCCGCGCAGCGCCCCTGCGATCCGATGGGGGATCCTGGCGCCCGGTGGGATCGCTCACACCTTCGCGCAGGCCGTGGCGCTCGGGCCGTCCACTGTCGTAGCGGTCGGGTCGCGCAGCGCGGACCGGGCGCAGGCGTTTGCCAACGAATTCGGGATCAAACGGGCCCACGGCTCCTACGAGGCGCTCGTTGCCGACCCGGATGTGGACGCGATCTATGTCGCCTCGCCGCACTCCGAGCACCGGGAGCACGCCCTGCTCGCCATCGGTGCTGGCAAGCCCGTGCTCGTCGAGAAGGCCTTTGTCCGCAACGCCATCGAAGCCCGCGAGGTGTTCGCTGCGGCAGCGCGCGGTGGGCTGCTCGTGGCCGAAGCGATGTGGAGCCGCTACCTGCCGCACTACGACGTCGTGCGCCAGGCGATCGACTCCGGACTGATCGGCGAGGTCGCACTCGTCACCGCCGACCACTCGCAACCGCTCTATCCGGGCGGCCCTGAACGGCTGGAAGCGCCGGAACTGGCTGGCGGAGCGCTGCTCGACCTCGGCGTCTACCCGATCTCCTTCGCCGACTTCGTCCTCGCGGCGCCGACCTCGGTGACCGCCCGCGGGCGACTCACCGATCGGGGGGTGGACCACACGGTGGGCATCCTGCTCGAAGCCCAGTCAGGTTCTGATCCCGGTTCCGAGTCCGGCCCGGGCTCAGAGACCTCCGGGCTGGGAGCGGAGGCAGCGCTCACCACCTCCATGCACGGGCTCGGCCCGGTCACCGCGGTGGTGATCGGGACGAAGGGGCGACTCGAGCTCGACGGCTGGTTCTACACGCCGACGACCGTCCGGCTCGTGGCCCCGGACGGGACGGTGCTCGATGAGCGGCCGGGGGTACTGCCTGACGGCGTGATCGGCTTCAGCTACGAGACAGCCGAATTCGCCCGGTGCCTGGCCGCTGGAGTGACAGAGTCACCAGTCATGCCGCATGCCGCGACGCTGCGGGTCATGGAGACGATGGATGAGATCCGAGCTCAGATCGGGGTGGTCTACCCCGGCGAGTGAGCCGCGAAGCGCGACCCGTCATCTGGGCGTGTTGGTGGCCCCGGCCGGTGGGGTCGGGGCTCGGGGCGGGGTGTTCAGGTGTGCCAGGTGACGGTGGTCGCGGTGATGGTGGCGTGCAGGTCGTGGCGGTGCACGTAGGTGTGATGCCTC
>JBDTAU010000429.1:0-2806 GCA_039924465.1 Dermatophilaceae bacterium | reverse complement strand
CGCGCTGCTGGCGGTCGGTCACCATCGCGTGGCGCATGATCCGGGGGTGCGGCATCGACAGCGCCGCGATGGCCTTGGTGACATCGGGGCGCAGGGTCGGCATGCACCAGGCGATCCAGGCGCCGAGCCCCTGGCCGGCGACGACCGCTCCGCTCTCACCGCGGGCCCGGATCACCGCGGCGGCATCGAGGGTGCCCATGTAGGTGTCGTAGCCACGCGGTGGCTTGTCGGAGCCGCCGTAGCCGCGCAGTTCCATGGCGGCGACCCGATAGCCGTCGTCGGCGAGCGCGAGCATCTGGTGGCGCCACGTGTACCAGTGCTGCGGGAAGCCGTGCAGCATCAGGACGAGCGGTCCCTCTCCGAGCTCGGCGACGTGGAAGCGGGCACCGTTCGCGGAGACGAAGCGGTGCTCCCACGGCCCGTCGATGTTGACGGAGGCAGCATCGACAGGCATGGAGGGACCTTCGGGACGGCGGCGCTGGCGCCGGGGTGGGTCAGGCGTCGCGCGAGGAGTCGCGAGTGGTGTCAGGCGTGCTGTGGTCGGGCGTTGCGACGGCCTGGGGGATGACGGTGGTGGCGTCGGCCGGGTTGACGGGAGCGGGGGCCGCGCTCGTGTCGAGGCGCGCGGTGGCGTCGGAGCCGAGCGGGATCGACCCACGGGTGGACCCGTCGATGGAGACGGCGGTCAGCGGCGGCGTCGGGGAGTGGGTCGCCGACTTGAGCGTGGCGATGGTTGCCTGGGCTTCGCTGATGGCCTTCTTGGGGACCGGCTTGACGGTCTTCATCTTCTTGATGCCGAGCAGGGCGAGCACGCCGGCGATGAGCAGCATCAGCACGGTGACGATGAGGAAGCTGAGCCAACGGGACAGGCCGAGCGCCTCGATCCCCTCGGCGATGGTGATGAAGATGAAGTAGACGGAGTAGAACGCCACGACGCCTGCGGCTGCGAGCAGCACGCCGCCGATGCCGGCCTTCTTGACCTGGCCCGAGACCTCGAGCTTGGCCAGCGCGATCTCGCTGCGGACGAGGGTGGAGATGTCCTGCGTGGCGGAGGCGACCAACTGTCCGAGGGTCCGCTCCTGTCCGGGATCCGTGCTCATCGGCTCACTTCCTCACCTGACGCTGCGCGCCCGCGGGCGCCTACCGTTCATTACCCTACTGTGACGCCGTGCTGCTGGGCGCGACCGGCTGGTCCCGGGACCGCGCGTGGCGGCTCGAGGTCAGCTCGACTGGTAGATGTCGGGGATGCCGTCCTCGTCGATGTCGAGGGACTCGCGCTGCTCGACCTCGCGGTAGTGCCGGTTGCGTCTGCGCAGCACCGCAGCGGCGAGCAGGGCGGCGATCAGGCTGCCGAAGAGGACTGCGAGTTTGACGTGCTCGTCGCGCGGGGAGCCCTGGCCGAAGGCCAGCTCGCCGATGAGCAGGGACACGGTGAAGCCGACTCCGGCGAGCAGGGAGAGCCCGAAGACGTCCGACCAGGCCAGGTCGGAGTCGAGCTCGGCCCGGGTGAAGCGGGACAGCGCCCACGTCCCGCCGAAGATCCCGAGCGTCTTGCCGACGACGAGGGCCACCACCACCCCGATCGCGGTCGCGTCCCGGGCGGCCTCGCCGAGCCCGCCGCCGACCACGGTGACCCCGGCGGCGAAGAAGGCGAAGATCGGCACGGCGACCCCGGCCGACCACGGCCGCAGCCGGTGCTCGAACTGCTCGGCGAAGGAGCTCTGGTCCGGGTCGTCCTCGGCCGAGCGGGAGACCGGGATGAGCAGGCCGAGGAGCACCCCGGCGACGGTGGCGTGGATCCCGGAGGCGTGCACGAGGCCCCAGGCCAGCAGCGCCGGGACGGCGAGCAGCCACGCCGACGGCGGGCCCTGGTCCCGGACCTGCGCGCGGCGCCACAGCACCCACCAGGCGGCGAGCGGGATCAGCGACCCGGCGAGGGCGAGCCAGTTGATGCTCGTGGTGTAGAAGACGGCGATGATCGTGATCGCGATGAGGTCGTCGACCACCGCGAGGGTGAGCAGGAAGGAGCGCAGGGCGGACGGCAGGTGGGTGCCGATCACGGCGAGCACGGCCAGCGCGAAGGCGATGTCGGTCGCGGTCGGGATGGCCCAGCCGCGTAGCGCGTCGCCCCCGGACCCGAGCGCCAGGACGACCCCGACGAAGAAGATGGCCGGGAAGACGACCCCGCACGCGGCCGCCGCGATCGGCAGCGCCGCCTTGCGCGGGTCGCGCAGGTCGCCGGCGACGAACTGCCGCTTGAGCTCGACCCCGGCGACGAGGAAGAAGAGGGCCAGCAGCCCGTCCGAGGCCCACTGCCCGAGCGAGAGGTTGAGGTGCAGCCCGCTCGGCCCGACCACCGTGTCCCGCAGCGTCGCGTAGGCCTCCCGCCACGGCGTGTTCGCCCAGACCAGCGCCGCGACGGCCGCCGCGAGCAGGACCGCGCCGCCGACCGTCTCGGTGCGCAGGGCCTGCGCGACGAAGCGCGCCTCGCGCCACGTGCCGCGGCTGAAGAGGCGATCGCGCTTGGACGGGGTGGGCGGCGGGCTCGCGGTCGTCATGATCTCCTCGGGGTACAACGGAGCGGACGCCGACCAGACTTCCCGGCACACCAGTGCCCCACCACGGTGCGGGGCGTCGCCTAGTCTACGGGCAGGGAAAGGCCACGAGGCCGTATGCCGCTGGGCTGGCTGCGGTGCGCCGGTGGGGGAGGTCACGGGCTGCCAGGGCCGGGCGGGCCTCGGGGTGGTCAGCTCTCATGATCATTGGGTATGCCGCGCTCCTCGGCACCAGCGGGCCGGGCTTCAAT
>JBDTAU010000428.1:0-7390 GCA_039924465.1 Dermatophilaceae bacterium | reverse complement strand
GGTCGGTGATGCTGGCACTGGTCCTGGCGTCCCAGGGGCTGCGGTGGTGGTGCATCAGGACTCTGGGGCGGCAGTGGAACACCCGGGTGATCGTCGTGCCGGGGCGCACTCTGGTGAGTCGAGGACCCTATCGAGTCTTCCGGCACCCCAACTACGTCGCTGTCGTCGTCGAGGGTGTGGCGTTGCCTCTCGTCCACTCGGCCTGGATCACCGCAGTGGTGTTCACCCTCGCCAACGCGGCGCTCCTGACCCTTCGGATCCGGGTCGAGGATGCCGCCCTGCGCGAGATCGCCGCGCCCGGGTGAGCCCGGTGACGGGGCCGGGTCCCCGGCGCGGACCCGCGAAGTTCGATGCGGACGTCATCGTCGTCGGTGGCGGACCTGTGGGTCTCGCGGCCGCCCTGTATGCCGCTCAGGCAGGTCTGGTGCCCGTCGTGGTCGAGCCGCGGGCCGGGGTCATCGACAAGGCCTGCGGGGAGGGGCTGATGCCCGGTGGCGTCCTCGCGCTCGCGGAGCTCGGGGTCGATCCGGCCGGCTACGACCTGCGCGGCATCCGCTACCTCGGTGGCGGCCGGAGCGTTGAGGCCCCTTTCCGGCACGGGCTGGGCCGCGGGGTGCGTCGCACCACGCTGCACGCCGCCCTGAGGGAGGCCGTCGCGGCTGCAGGGATCGAGGTGCTGACCCTCGCTGCAACCGACGTGCGTCAGGACCATCGGAGCGTCACCGTCGCGACCGTGCACCCCGGGGGCGACGTCGGGCCCGACCTGGGCGTACCCTACGTGCTGGCCGCCGATGGACTGCACTCGCCGATCCGGCGCATCCTGCATCTCGATCCGCGCTATCCCACCCCTGCAGCGGCGTCCCGCGGCAGGAGCGCCTCCACCCGGTCTGGTGCTGCCCGGTCTGAGGCCGCCCGACTCCACCCTGAGGATCGACGGTTCGGGCTGCGGCAGCACTTCGCGATCGCACCGTGGAGCGACCACGTCGAGGTCTACTGGGGTCCGCACAGCGAGGCCTACGTGACCCCCGTCTCCGACAGCCTGGTGGGCGTTGCGGTCCTGGGTTCACGTCGAACTCCTCTGCAGGACAGTCTTTCCGACTTCCCGGATCTCGGCGAACGCCTCGCCGACAGAGAGGTGGTCACCTCGGTCATGGGGGCCGGCCCGCTGCGTCAACGGGCCACCAGTCCGTTGTCCGGCCGAGTCCTGCTGGTCGGGGACGCCAGCGGCTACGTCGATGCGCTGACCGGCGAGGGCATCGCACTGGGCCTGGCCCATGCCCGGGCCGCGGTGGCAACGATCAGGGCCGGACGGCCGGCGGACTACGAACGGGAGTGGCGACGCGCGACTCGCCGCTACGCCGTGATGACCCACGTGCTCGTGCAGGCCACCCGGCCAGCGTGGACCCGACGCCTCCTCGTGCCCGCTTCTGCGTCACTGCGACCGGTGTTCCGGGCCGCGGTGAACGAGTTGGCCAAGCCCGGGTGAGAGCGGCCACGAGGGTGCGGTAGGCGAGGTCGATATCCCGGGCACCAGGCTCGGCGGTTCCTTCCGCCGCGTGCCAGTGTTGGCTCGAGCGCCTGGCCGGGAAGGTGCCTCACCATGACGAAGGGCGTCGTCGTGGTGAGCGCCGCTCTTCTCGTGTTGGGCGGGTGCTCCAGCGAGTGGCGCGACGCAGCGCCGGTGCCGAGTTCGCCCACCCCAACTTCCACGGGGACCCCGGTGCCAGCGTCGGCCTATGAGTGCCCCTCCGGGACCTCTTCCTCGGCCGGGCCCGAGGAGGCCTCCTACACGGAGGGCGAGGTCGGCGTGACTGAGGAGTTCTTCGCCGACGAGAGTGACGCGTCCACGTTCGAGGTCACCGTCGGCACGCCGGTTCAGGGGAAGTGCACCCATCCGTCCACCGGGTGCCACAAGCCCGAGACCGGGGACATCGTCCAGACCTTCCCGATCACGATCAGGAACACCGGGCCCGACGTGCTGACGATCGGATTCGGCTCGTGCGTGCTGGAGTACGAGGACGGCACCAGACTCGTCACCACGGACGGCTCGACCTCTGACTACACCTCGGTCACAGCCCTCGACTTCGAGCAGACGCTGCTCGCGTTCGCGCGCTGCTCAGTCGCTGCGCGCGCTCAGCGGTGCTGGCCACCGCCAGAGCCGATGACTCCGGCCCTGACCGCCTTCGCGACCGCGTCGGCCTCTGACTGCGTCAAGGTCCCATCCTTGACGGCCTGATCGAGACGGGTGGTCAGGGCGGCCTGTCGGTCCGCCTCTCGGTCTGCCTGTCGAGAGGCCTGCTGTGCTGACAGGGCGCTCTTGACCGTGTCGACGCTGATCCCGAGCCGGGTGGCAAGCGCGCTCGCCAGAGCGTCCTGGCGAGCCGCCAGGTCCGGACGGGCATTCGGGGTCCCCGGGGCAGCCTTGGCCCCCGGGCCCGACTTGGCCGCCTTGCGGTCCGCCTTGAAATCGGCCTTGAGGTCGTCACGGACTGCCTTCAAGGCATCGCGCAACGCCGCCTCGTCGACGCCGAGCTTCGTGGCGAGCGCCGCAACATCTGCGCCGGCATCGAGGCCAGCGCCGAAGCGGCCGCCCCTGCCCCAGCCGTGCCCCGATCCCTTCCCGGGCGCACTGCCCGGCCCGGCCTTCTCGGGCGAGCTGCTCGGCCCGCCTCCTGAGGTCCTGCTCTGTGGACCGTTGGTGGTCGCAGAGGGCGTCGGTGCCGGGGTGTCGGCCTGAGCTGCCCCAGAGACCCCTAGTCCGAGCGCGATTGCTGCGGCACCCGCCACGACCGCGCTGGCCGTCTTCGTGTTCCGTGAAACCATGACTCCGCCTTCTTAGGTGTGACCCGGTACCCCACCGGGTATGTCTCCAAGACAACACCATCGACGCGTAGGTTCTCGTTGAATGGGCTGTGAGTTGCTGGGAAACGGCTGTGAGTTGCTGTGAAGGAGACCCCAGCAGTCAGACGGAGCCGGCTTCGTCGTGCGAATTGACGAGGGAGAAGGCCGCGCGGGTCAGGTAGTCCCGCAGCATGTCGTCGTGCTCTGCTGCCAGGTCGAGGGTGTCGACGGCATTCAACATGTGCAGCAGCCAGCGATCACGCATGTCGGGCGTCACGGCATAGTCCACGTGCCGCATCCGCAGTCGTGGGTGCCCCCGCTGGTCCGAGTAGGTCGTGGGGCCACCCCAGTACTGCTCGAGGAACATCCGCAGGCGCACCTCTGCCGGCCCCAGGTCCGATTCGGGGTAGAGGGCGCGCAACGGCTCGTCCTGCGCCACCCCGCGATAAAACTCGTGGACCAGCTTCACGAAGGTCTCGTGGCCGCCGAAGTCGTCGTAGTAGCTCACGCGGGGAAGTCTCTCAGAGCGGGCTGCGCCCTCATGACGGCCCTCGACCGGAGCCGGCGCCAGCGGACGGGTAGGGCGGGAAGATCACCGGGCTGCGCACCCCCTCGCGGTCGAAGGACTGCTTGATCTGCTCGCGCAGCGCGCGCTGGATCGCGAAGTGCTGTTGCGCTCGGCACTTCGCGAAGACCCGGATCGTGATCGCGCCCCCGGAGATCGACTCGATGCCGGCCACGGTCGGCACCTCGAGCAGGCGACCGGCCCACGTCGGGTCGGTGAACATGGTCGACGCCACCTCACGGATGAGCTCCTGGGCCCGCTCCGGGTCCTCGTCGTAGGCGATCGGCATGTCGACCACCGCCGTCGACCAGCCTTGCGACTTGTTGGCGATCCGGGTGATCTCGCCGTTGCGGACGTACCAGACGACGCCCTCAGCATCGCGCAACTGGGTCATCCGCAGGGTGACGTTCTCGACGGTGCCGGTCGCCTCGCCCGTGTCGATGACGTCACCGACCCCGTACTGGTCCTCGAGAATCATGAAGATGCCGGAGAGGAAGTCCTTGACGAGGCTCTGCGCTCCGAAGCCGAGCGCGACGCCGCCGACGCCGGCCGAGGCGAGCATGGGCCCGAGGGGGATGCCCACCAGCGCCATGACCGTCAAACCTGCGATGCCGAAGACGATGAACGTGGTGATGCTGCGCAGCAGCGCCCCCATCGTCCGGGTCCGTTGCCCATGACGCCCGCTCGACAGGCCGATGACCCGCGCGACCTCGACCGCTCCGGGGAGAGCGGCGATCCGCTCGGTGTGCCGACTGGTTGCTGATTCGACGACCCGAGCGATGACGCGGTGCAGCAGCCACCGGACTGCGAGGGCGATGACGAGGGTGAAGATGATCCGCACCGGGGCTCCGAGGAGCCAGTCACCCACCTGGCCCCAGGTGAGCGTCGACAGCGAGCTGAGCGGCATACGGCCATCCTTGCGTATGGGTGGGACGGGGTCGTATGCCGCTCAGCGGGCGTTCACTGGGCCGCTGGGTCAGCTGTGGCGTCCATCTCCTGCGCCTTGAGCGCGCGGGAGATGGTGTCGCGGTTCTCGGCCACGGTGCGCACCAGGCCCGGTGCGGCGTCGGCATGCGCGGCGAGCCAGGCGTCTGATGCCTCCACGAGCGCAGCACTGGCCAGGCCGAACGGGTAGAAGCCACCGACGACCCGCTCACCGATGGCGATGCTGCGCTCGGCCCACGCGTCCACGAGCATGTCGTGATAGGTCTCGATGTAGGGCTCGAGCAGGGACAGGTCCCGGGTGCGGCGGAAGCCGTTGCCGATGGCCTCGACCATCTGGTTGGGCAGGTCGTTGTGCCCGACCGCCTTGGCCCAGGCATCCGCCTTCGCCTCCGCGCTCGGTCGGGTGGCCAGGGCTTCGGCGGCCCGCTCCTTTCCCGTTGAGGTGGGGTCGCGATCGAGCTCGGACTGGATCTCGTCCGCATCGGCCACCCCGATCGCGGCCAGGGCCTTGATCAGGGTCCAGCGCATCTCGGTGTCGATGGTGAGGCCCTCGATCGGCTGCTCGCCGGACAGCAGCCCGCGAAGGCGCGGCTCGTCCGCGGGGTCCCCGGTGCTCGCAGCCCAGGCCTGGATGAGCTGGAACTGGGCATCGCTGCCCGCATCCGCAGACTCAGCCAGGTGCAGCAGCGCGGTGCTGAGTGCCGACCTGACCATGGCCCGGTTCCTCGGGGCCGTGTAGAGGATCGCGGCGGTCTGGGCCTGTCCGACGAGGACCCCCAGCAGCGTCGAATCTGATTCCCCGGGAAGGGAGTCGAGCACGAAGCGGACGAAGTCGCTGGCGCTCATCTCGGCGTCGCGGGTCATGTCCCAGGTCGCCCCGAGGACGAGGGAGTGTGGCAACGAGTCCGGGAAGCCGCGCGGGTGCGCCAGGGCCGCCTCGAGCGACCGCTCATCAAGGCGGATCTTGGCGTAGGCCAGGTCATTGTCATTGAGCAGCAGCAGGTCGGGCTGCTCCTGACCGACCAGCGCGGAGATGTCGGTGCGCTCCCCGTCGATGTCGACCTCGTCGTAGCCGACTCGTTCGAGGCTCCCTGCCTTGTCGACGTAGCGGCCGATGCCCAGCCGGTGGGGCCGCAGGGTCGGGTGCTCCGGTGCGGCGGTCTGGACGATGCTGAACGACGAGTAGGTGCCGTCCTCGCCGACCTCGAAGTCCGGGCGCAGCGTGTTGACGCCCGAGGTCTCCAACCAGAGCTTCGACCACTGGGACAGCTCGCGGCCGGAGGCCTGCTCCAGCTCGCCGAGGAGGTCGGACAGGGTGGTGTTGGACCAGGCGTGCTTGCGGAAGTACTCGCGCAGGGCTGCGACGAAGGGCTCGCGGCCGACGTGGGCCACCAGTTGCTTGAGGACCGAGGCGCCCTTGGCGTAGGTGATCCCGTCGAAGTTGACCTCGACGTCCTGGAGGTGCCGCATGTCCGCCGCGACCGGATGGGTCGAGGAGAGCTGGTCCTGGGTGTAGGCCCATGCCTTCTCCGACGACCCGAAGGTCGTCCACGCGCTCGTCCACTGGGTGGCCTCGGCCTGGCACGTCGTCGAAGCCCACTCGGCGAACGACTCGTTGAGCCAGAGGTCGTCCCACCACTTCATCGTGACGAGGTTGCCGAACCACATGTGCGCCAACTCGTGCAGGATGGTCAGGGCGCGGCGCTCGACCTTGGCGTCGGAGACCGTGGATCGGAAGATGTAGACCTCGGTGAAGGTGACGGCCCCGGCGTTCTCCATCGCACCCATGTTGTATTCCGGGGTGAAGATCTGGTCGTACTTCTCGAAGGGGTACGCCTGGTCGAACTCGGCCTCGAAGAAGGTGAATCCCTTCTTGGTGCAGTCAAAGATGTTGTCGGCGTCGAGGTACTGGGTCAGCGACTTGCGGCAGTACACCCCGAGTGGCACGACTCCACCCCGGGTCGCCACCTCGTCGCGCACCTCGTCGTAGGGGCCGGCGATGAGGGCCGTGATGTAGGACGAGATCCGCTGGGTCGGTCCAAAGGCCCACGTGGCCTGCTCGACTCCGTCGCTGACGCCGGCGGGGGTCGGGGTGGGGCTGGGGGAGTTGGAGATGATCTTCCAGTGCGCCGGTGCGGTCACGGTGAAGCGGAAGGACGCCTTGAGGTCGGGCTGCTCGAAGACGGCATACATCCGCCGTGAGTCCGGGACCTCGAACTGGCTGTAGAGGTAGACCTCGTTGTCGACCGGGTCGACGAAGCGGTGCAGACCCTCACCGGTGTTGGTGTAGTTGCCGGTCGCAGCGATGGTGAGTTCGTTCGTCTCGCGCAGGCCCGGGAGGGCGATCCGGCTGTCCTGGAAGGCGGTGGCCGGGTCGAGCTCCTCGCCGTTGAGCGTGATCCGCTGCGCCGAGTCGGCAATCAGATCGATGAAGCTGTCGGTGCCGGGCTCGCTGCAGGTGAACCGCACGGTCGTCACGGTGTTGAAGTGCAGCGGACCCGTGGTCAGGTCCAGCCGGATGTCGTACGAGTCGACGCGCAGGATACTGGCGCGCTGTGCGGCTTCGTCGCGGGTGAGGTTCTTGCCGGGCACGAAGGTGGCCTCCTAGGAACGTGGATGGTGCGCACGACGGCGCCCACGATCCGGACGGCTGCGTCGCGGGGGCCATCCTCGCACGAGCCGGCGACCGGAGCGCCCGGGCGTGCGACGCTCCTTCGGCCGGCCCCTCCGGGCGTGAGGTGCTGGCTGCGCGGGTGGCAGGATGGCAGGCATGGCGGATCAGCAGAAGAATCAGGTGGAGATGTGGTTCGACCCAGTGTGCCCGTGGGCGTGGATGACGTCCCGGTGGCTCATGGAGGTCGAGAAGGCCCGAGACATCGAGGTGACCTGGTCGGTGATGAGCCTCGCTGGGCTCAATCACGGCAGGGACCTCGACGCCGCCTACCGGGAGTTCCTCGACCGTGCCTGGGGGCCGGTCCGCGTCATCATCGCGGCCGAGCAGGCGCACGGGGTCTCGGTCATCAAGCCGCTCTACGACGC
>JBDTAU010000427.1:0-2567 GCA_039924465.1 Dermatophilaceae bacterium | reverse complement strand
CGCGACGTGCAGGCTGAGCAGTTCGCGATCGGTCAACTCCACCAGGTCGGGCGGGGCAACCACGACCACGATCAGCGCACCAGGACTTCGGAGATCTGGGCTCGATAGTGGTTGGGCGCCTCGGCCGCGGCACCCTTGGTCACCCAGACGATGAGCTTGCTGGCTGGTTTCAGGTCTTTGGGCGCGTTGAGCGTGATCGTCCCGCTCTTGCCGCTGCTCTTGCCGATCTCCTGGGCGCCGTCGAGGCTGGCGGAGTTGCCGGCGTAGACGGTGACATCTTGGGCCGCAGGCAGGGTCAGGTCCACCTCAGTGATCACCGCAGTGGAGGGGTTGAGGTCCAGGACGATGCCGATTCCGCCCGCGCCGTTGAAGTCGGGCGAGCCGTACCACCGCGAGCGCCACATCGTGCCGGGATCGCCGTCGTAGGCGAGTTTGACGTTCTGGTTCGTCTCGCTGGTTTTCGGAGCGTAGACCGTTCCGCCGGTGATCGTGACCGGCACCACGGCAGGGGGGGTGCTGGTCGGCGACGGGGTGGGGGCGGTCGAGGTCCCCTCGTTCGGGGTGGTGGGGCGCGATGCGGTCACCGTCACGGTGGGCCGGGCACGGGGTTCGCCATCCGACTTCCCGATCTGCAACACGTTCTGGATGCCGATGATCAGCGCCACCACGACGAGAGCGCCGACGATGGCCAGAGCGATCCGGGACTGGGCGTTGGATGGCCGCTCGGGGGCGACATGGGTCAGCAGCGGCATCGGCGGCTCAAGGTCCCGGGCCGGGGCGTTCTCAAGAGCGTCGCTGAGGGCCAGGTCATCCCCGTCGAAGCGATCCTCGTGGGCCGCGCGACGCTCGGCGGCCTTGGTGGCGGCTTTGTCCACGGTGGCTCGGGCGAAGGAACCGACCTTGTCACCGAGTGCACCGGCAACCCCGGCGGCGGCGGTCCCTGCGGCGGCCGCACCTGCGAGCAGGCCTGCTCCGGTGGATGCTCCGCTGGCTGCGGCGCCTGACTTCTCCCCGGCTGCGGTGCCTGACGTGGTGCTGGCTGGGGCATCCGGTGTGCCACTGGCTGGGCCGGGACCACCCGATCGGTCACTGCGGCCCGGGGCGGGAACCACGGGAAGCACCCGGGTCGCGGTGGCGTCCTCACCATCGCCCGGGTGGCTGGAACGGGCCGAGGCCACGTCGATGCCGCCGTCGGAGATGGGGGGTTCCGCCGGCCAGGGAGCGATCTGGACCGCGAGGTCGCCGGGGGAGATCGGGCCGCTGGCATCCTGGCCGAGGGTGAGACGGCAGATGAGGTCGAGGTCGGCCGGCACGCCCACGGCGATCTCTGATGGCGCCGCGATGCCGCCGACCATGGTCGGGGCTGGCTCGAGTCCGACGTTCTGCGGTGCGTGGCCGTGCTCGGAGGCCGCTTCCGGCCACCGTGCGGTCAAGCCGGCGTAGGCGATCTTGACGAGCCCGACGGCATCGATCCGGGACGCCTCGACGTCGGTGGCGTCGTCGGTGTCGGTGAGGGCGGCCTCGGTGGCCAGGCCCCGGACCTTGACCTCACCGTCCGGCATCCGCAGGACGCAGGACGGGGTCAGGGCCAGGTGGTGCAAGCCGCGGTGCCGAGCCTTCTCGAGGGCGGTCGCGGCTTCGCCGGTCAGTCGACGGGCTTCGTTGGCGGGGAGTCCGCCGGCTTGGAGCAGGTGCGAGAGGGGAGCCGCGCCAGTCAGTGGCTCCTCGACGATGAACGAGACGCCAAGATCCGTGCCGACGTCGAGGATCCTGACTAGGCGGCGGTCCTCGACCGCGGCGGCGCGTCGAGCGGCATCGAGGGCCGCTGCCGCGACTTCCGAGTCGGCGAGGAAGCAGATGAGGACGACGTCACGCTCCAGCGTGGTGTCGGTGGCCCTCCACCGCTCGTGGAAGGTCCCGGCGGACATGCGGAGGGTAGCGGTGTAGCGCCCCGCGAGTACCGAGCCCGGTCCTACGCCCTGCACGTGTTCTCCTTCAGTCCGTTTGTACTGCGGACATCCTAGGGCGCCTGGGGCCTGATCTTCCGGTTGCGACCACTGCACGGGGCGCCGTCCTCCCACATCGATGGCGGATGGCTCACGAGCCGGCACCCGGCCCGCGCCCACCGGGCGGATCAGCAGGGGGCCCGGGTGGGGCGAGAACGGCGGGATCCGCGCCGATCTCCTCGATGCGGGAGGTGCCACGGAGCACGGTGCGCAGCACCCCTGCGATGAGGATGAGCCCCGCCACGATCCCGCCGACCCAGTAGATCTGGGCGTCGAGAGGGTTCGCCGAGACGGGGATGGTGGCGGCCTGGCCGATCGGGGTGCCGTCCGCGGTCGTCAGGATCGCCCTGATGTCGGCCTGCCCTGCGGCCACGGCTGTGACCGGAACCCGCACGGTGGTGCGTGAGTCCGCGCCGATCGTGATCGGGCCGGGCTGCTCGACGATCTGCATGCGCGGGTTGGTCGGGGCGAGGACGAGACGGATGTCGTTGATCTCGTAGTCGAGACCGTTCGCGATGGTGATCTGCAGGATCCCGCTCTCTGCGAGGAAGTTGACGTCTC
>JBDTAU010000426.1:0-6112 GCA_039924465.1 Dermatophilaceae bacterium | reverse complement strand
ACCGGGCTCGGTGGTGGCCTCGGCATCAACCGTGGGCTCGTCGTCCCGGACGACATCTCGAAGTTCGGTGAGTACCCGTTCATCCAGGCCCTCGACCCTGCCGCGCAACCACCGGCGGACCCGATGGACGAGCTGCGCAAGCTCTCGGAGTACTTCCCGCACCACATGGGCAACTTCTGGTTCGCCGCCGGGATCAGTTTCACCTGCTTCTCCCTCGTCGACGGGGTCGCGGTCGTCGCGGTGTCGTTCGGCGACGGGCTCGAGATCGACCTGTTCGGCTTGGCTCGAATGGCGCTACCCCGACCCGGCGCGGCGCTCGTCTCGATCGAACTGGCCCTGCTCGCGCGGTTCTCCACCCGCGAGGGCCTGTTCATGATCAAGGCGCAGCTCACCGACAACTCGTGGCTGCTCTACGAGGACGTCCGACTGACCGGCGGCTTCGCCTTCGCGATCTGGTGGAAGGGGCCGCTGGCCGGGCAGTTCGTCCTCAGCATCGGCGGGTACCACCCGGACTTCCACCGCGACGGCTACCCCGTCGTCCCGAGACTCGGCATCCACTGGCAGGTCAGCAGCGCGATCGTCGTCAAGGGCGGCGCCTACTTCGCGCTCACCTCCGAGGCTCTGATGGCCGGGGTCGAGGTCGAGGCGAGCGCTGACTTCGGGTGGGCCTGGGCCAAGGTTGCGTTCGGGGCCAACGGAATCGTCTACTTCGACCCGTTCTGGTTCGAGGTCGAGGTCTACGCGAGGATCTCGGCCGGGATCAGCATCTCCCTCGGCTTCCTCGGGCACCTCAGCCTCAGTGTCAGTCTCGGCGCCTCGATCAAGGTCTGGGGGCCGGACTTCGCCGGCAAGGCGACCTTCGAGGTGGGCCCGTGCGACATCAGCGTCGGTTTCGGATCCGAGCGGCGAGTCGAACCAGCGGTCCTCGACTGGGGGCAGTTCGTCACGAAGTACCTCGAGGACGCCGGGAACGGCCAAGCCCGGGCCCTGTCCGGGATCACCGGCAAGGGCACTCTGCCCACCGCCACGGGCGGCAAGACCGGGGCGCCGACCGCCGACGGGACGATCGCGCTGCCGTTCCGGGTCTTCGCCGAGTTCGAGCTCACCATCACGACGACCGTCCCGGCGACCCGGTTCAGCCTCGCTGCGCTCAGTGTCACCGTGCCAGGCCCGGGTTCCTCGAGCCCGATCCCCGCCTCCGTTCCCACCTCGAGTGTGCCCTCGAAGCGCTCCGACGGATCCGTCATGTCGCTCGGGCTCTCCCCGATGGTCGCGCACGGGCTCGCGGCGCCGGTCACCGTGACGCTCTCGCTGCAGAACGAGATCACCGGTCAGTGGGTGGACCCGCTCGCCGAGGCGGTGTCGCGGCTCGGGGCCAACCTCACCTCGCACGCCTCGCCGGACGGCACCCGGGTCGGCACCGGATCGTTCCCGCTCGGAGTCTGGGGCATCCCGCAGCCGCTCGGGCTCAAGGACAAGGCGCTCCCGACGGGTGACATCGTCAACGCCGGCAACCAGTTCACCCTGGTGGCTGTGGCGGAGATGGAGGCGGTCGGGCCCCAGATCCTCTACCGGCAGGTGGAGTCGACCCGTCGGCCCCTGCCGCTGCAGGCCACCGGACCGGAGCGAAGCGCCTTCCTCCAGGTGGCCCATGACCTCGACATCGTGCACCCGGTCACGTCGATGGCCTCCTTTGCGCTGGCGACGGCGACGATCTTCGCCGCTGCCCCGGCCCAGGTGACGGGTGCTGAGCCGCCGGAAGGTCTCGAGGAGTTGTTGCCGACCGGCGCGCAGAGCCGCGTCGCGCAGGCCTCCTACGCGAACCACCGGGCTGCCCCGCCGATCTTCGGCTCGCTCACCGATGGGCTGGCCAAGACCAATGGTGCTGCGGGAGAACGCGATCGACTGCACCTTCCGACCGCGCCGTCCGGTCGGGCAGCCCGTCGCCCGGAGGTCATCGCGCACCTGGCCTCCGGGGTCGGCGCCGTCATCCGCGCTGGCGCGACCACGGTGAGCGACCAGCGGTTCGCTCGTCGACCGGCCCCCACGGTCGACTCGGTCCGTGGGCGGCTGGGGCTGCACCTGCCGCTCGTGCTGACCCGCAGTGCTGCGCCGGCGATCGCCAGGGCTGGCACCGTGATGAGCATCGGCGGCGCGCCGCGCACCGACGTCTCCGGTGCGGCCCGCGCGTTCACCGGCTCCAGGGTCGCCGCTCCGGGCCTGCAAGAACTCGTCGGCGGCCTCGGCGCGAAGGCGGGGCTGATCCCCGGCTCACCACGCGACCGGGCCATCGACCGGGCCATCAACCGGGCCCTCACCCGCCCCGCGGCCGGGGGCACCAGTCGCCGCGCCCTCGGCGCTCTGTCCCGGGACGTGCCGCCACGCAGCCGTGACATCTCGAGCGCACCGGGCATTCGCCCCGGTGACGTCATCGTGCTGGAGTCCCCGGATGCCGCCCTCGACGGGAGCGATCAGGCCCGTCCCAGTCTGGCGGTGACCGGGAACAGCCGGGTCGTCATGCTGGCCGGTCGGGCCACCCTCGCCGACGCGCAAGTGCGCGATGGGTCCGTCGAGGTACCCCCCGGCACGAGCCACGTGCTCGTCCAGGCCGACGGTGACGTGACGGCATCCGGTGGGCTGGCCGGATGGCACGATCGGTCCCGGGTGGTGCGACTCGGCAGTCACCTCGGGCTTGCCGCCGGCTGCGTCGTCAGCGTCGACGCGGCGGGCAGCGGAGCCGCCCTGCGGTGGACGAGCGCCGGTGACCTCGTTCAGGACGCGGACGAGGTGACGACCCGGTTCAGCCGACCGGTCCGCACTGTGGCGGTCGTACTGACCGGCACCACTCCCCGGGGCTTCGACCCGGCGAGCCTGCATCTCATCGGCGCGACGTTGCGCAGCGACCGCGGGCAGGATCTCCCGCCCACCGCCGTCAGCCTTGGCGCAGTCACCGCCCTCGTCTACGACATCGTCCCTGACCCGGCTGCCACCACCGTCACCATCACGGTCCGGCTCGGGGCCGACTGGACACTGGCCGGGGTGCTCGGTGGTGGGCAGCCGGCGGCGGAGTTGGCGCAGCGGCTCGCCGCTGTGGGCGTCGCGGCGGCGACGACCTCGCTGCTGGCGGTGCAGGGCGCTGGGTGCACGGTCGTGTGGAACGACGCGACGCCGCCCATGCGAGGGACTCGCCGGGCGCGGCCAGGCCCCAGTGCACCGCGCGCCGCGAAGCAGGCGGCGACGAAGAAGACGACGGCGAAGCAGACGGCCACAAGGAAGACGGCGACAAGGAAGACGACGGCGACGGCGAAGCAGACGACGGCGAAGCAGACCGCGACAAAGAAGACCGAGGCGAAGCAGACGGCCACGAAGGGCACGACTGGAAGGAGGCCGCGATGACCGTCGGCGAGGGAATGTTCCAGCTCTACACGCACGTCGTCCCGCCGCTGAAGGCAGGGCTCTACCGGTTCAGCTCCCGGCAACAACTGGCCGCCAGCACCGACAAGGGTGACCTCGGCCCGGGTGATCTGGGTGTCCAGACTCTCGACACCCATGTCGAAGTGACCTCGCCGCGCTACCTGCTGCCGCCCGACCAGGTGCTGTCCACGTTCCCGCCGGCCGGCACCGAGGGTGCCTACGGAAGTCGGCTGCCCCAGGTGGTCATCAAGCGGCGGACCCTGCCGTGGGAGCGCGCCATCACCCGGTCGAAGCAGCCCGATGGAACCACCCCGCCCGCGCCGCCTCCGTCGATGCCGTGGCTCGCGCTCGTCGTCATCGCGGACGGGGAGGCCGAGGTCGTCAAGAACGCTGCGGTCGAGGAGTGTGTCACGTCGGGAGTGACGCTCGGCGGCCCTGCTGACGTGCAGACCGCGAACTACCTCAAGATCCGGTCCTCGATGGTCGCCAAGATTCTGCCCACCCAGAAGGATGTGCCTCTGCTCGCGCACGCCCGAGAGGTGGACATCAACGACACCGAACTCATGATGGGAGACGACGACGGCTTCCTCGCGGTCGTCATCAGCAACCGCCTCCCGGTCGCCGGCCGCGGACCAGGGGGCCAAGAAGTCCCGGTCACCTATACCGCAGCCCTGATCAGTCTCGAGGGCAAGGGCCAGTTCGATGCCCTGCTGCCGAAGGCGCCACCGCATCTCTTCCAGACCCAGTTCGTGGTGGAGAAGTTCATCGTCGCTCCGCTGCTCGCCACCATCGACTACGACCACACCGTGATGGGGATGAGCACGACACTCAAGGGCATGAACGCAACCTTTGTCGGAGTGAACCCCACCGTCGACGTCGTCAAGGTCCGCGACCTCAAGGCGATCAGCGCCTCGATGTCCGGCCCGGTGCAGATGGTCACCGATCACGTTCCGGCGTCCTACACCGGAGCGATGACCTGGAGCCAGACGAAGAAGCCGACTGCTGCGGCGATCTACCACGGCATCGACAGCGGCTTCAGCTGGCCCGGGACCGTCCTCACCTACGACCCGCTGGTGAAGTTCCCCGTCCTGCTGCACTGGAAGTTCGTCTCGACCGGCACCACCACCTTCCGGAAGCTGATGACCGAGCTCGACTCCGGTCTGCTCGGGACCGTCGGGTCACCGCCGCCGGACTCCACCGGGCGCACACCGGTCGAGGTGGTCGAGACGGGTCACGTGGGACTGATCCAACGCACGCGCGTCGGCGACCAGGTGCGGGCCTGGTACCGGGGACCTTTGCTCGCCCACCCCCCGGACCTCATCTCGGCCCGGCTACCACTGGCTCACGTCTCCGACCAGTTGCGGGCCGTCATCCCTGACGGTCGCGAGGACCTGTCGCTGGCAGCGGCGTTCGAGATCGGCCGCCTCCTCGCACTCAACTCACCGACGATGGTGGCTGCGCTGCTCCGCTGGCGCCAACTCGACTTCCAGGCCGCACGACAGAAGTCTCTCTGGGGCGTGGCCTTCGACGGTCTGCGCACCACACCAGGGTTCGACCTGCGTTATGGCGCCGAACTGGCCCGCCACCTCGGCCTCGGCATCGCGCACACCGTCGCCGGCACTCCGCGCGGGACACTCGGGGACCCCCGGCCGATCAATCCTGTGGCGACTCCGCTGCCCATTGACACCCCGAGCCTCGAGATCGTCACCCGGGGGCTGGGCCTGGACCTCGCTGTCGGCAGCGTCTCCTCGATGTTGGATGCCGTTCGCACCCTCGAGGTGCCGACCGTGACCTTCGGTGACCTGTCCACCCGGCAGCGCACCACGCTCACCAACCTCAGCCTGCAGTCCCAGCTCGGTCAGGTCGTGACCTCTTTCGCCTCCGATGCGCTCGCCAACCAGATGCTCCGGGAGCCAGCGCGCGGTCCTACCTTCCCCCGGACCACTCCCGATGACCACTCGACCCCTGACGTTCTCGACGAACTCCTTGCGCCCCGACGTCGCCCCGCGTCACCGGGCACCGACCCCGACGTCGAGGACGCGGCGCAGCCTCCCGATGATGCTGGTCGGAGGGACGAGTCATGAAGTCGGACGCGGTCAACTACTACGCACAGATGCCCCTGGAGATGGCTGATCTGCCCTCGGTTCCGATCCTCGTTCAGGACGATGACACGGACTCCGCGATGCCCGCCGACCTGAGGTCCTGGCTCGTCCGGCTCCGGCTGCTCGAGGGGGTGCCGTTCGCGAACCTCGTTGCGGACACGGCACTTCTCCCGGAGGAGTCGATCCGCTGGTTCTATCTCGATCGCCGCTGGACTGACGCGCTCGTGCAGGGCGCCCTCAGCGTCGGCACGGTCAACAGCGACGACCGCAGCCAGCTCGAGACCCAGTACCCGGCGATCCGTGCCGAGCTGGACCACGAGGAGCGCAACGTCCGACGCCTCCCCGGCACTGCGCGGTTCGGCGGCAGCGTCGGTGCCGAGAGCGCCGTCAGCGGATTCATCCTGCGCTCACGCGCGGTCTCGGGCTGGCCGGGCCTGCACGTGCGTGGCTTCAACATCGACCCGCCGTCCGGTGACGACGCGGCGTACGCCGAACTCGCCGAGGACGATCCGAACCGGATGCGGCTGCTGCGGCTCGAGCGACTCGCGCCGGCGGTCCTCTTCTGCCTCTTCGACGGCATCCCCAAGATCGTGCAC
>JBDTAU010000425.1:0-4399 GCA_039924465.1 Dermatophilaceae bacterium | reverse complement strand
ACTTCGTTGGCGCTGTAAGAGATTCCTCCACTGATCGGCGAATCCACCGACCACCAGGCAGCGTCCAGATCACTGACCTCGGTCGTCGGCTCGGCGGCCACCAGGGCAGCCGCTGCCCCGACACCGATGTGGCTCTCCATCATCGAACCGACGATCGTGCCGAGCCCCGCCTCATGGGCCCGGCGCAGGAGAGCGACACCCACGCCGAGCGATCCGCACTTGGCCAGTTTGACGTTGATCAGGTCCGCCGCACCGAGCCGGATGATCCGCTCGAGATCGTAGGTGCCATAACAGGATTCGTCCGCCATGATGCGCAGCCCGACCCGCTCACGCACCCACGCCAGGCCTTCGACGTCGTCGGCCACGACAGGCTGCTCGACGAATTCCACGCCGAGGTCGGCCCGCTCGAGCGCCCGGATGACCTCGACCGCTTCCTGTCGGCTCCACCCCTGGTTGGCATCGAGCCGGATCGCGACGCCCGGACCGACAGCGCTCCGGACCGCGGACACGCGGGCGACATCCGTGGCGGCGTCGGTCCCCACCTTCATCTTCAGCGTCGTGAAACCGTCGGAGTGCCGTGCGCGAGCGGCCTCGCCGAGGCCATCAGCCTCCCCCGCCGACAGCGTCACGTCAGTCACCACGCTCTGTCGTATGCCGCTGGGCGAGGCCCCCAGCAAGGCGCTCACGGACGTGCCCTCCGCCTGCGCGAGCAGGTCGTGCAGGGCCGCATCGACGGCCGCCTTGGCGCCGAAGTTGCGGGCGACGGAGCGCTGGACCCGAGTGGTCAGGGCCACGAGGTCGTCGCGGTCATCGAGGGGTTGGCCTTGCAACAGGGGTGCGAGCATCGTGTCGATGCAGGCAGTCGCGCCGGCGATCGACTCCCCGGTCACCTGCCAGACCTGCGGGGACTCGCCCCACCCCGTCCGGCCGTCACTGTCCCGGACCGTGACCACCACGGTGTCCGTGGTCTCCGTGCGCCGCAGAGCCGTGACGAAGGGGGTGTGCAGCCGGACTGAGGAGGTGGTGGTGGTGACGGAGTGGATCCGCGTCATGCGGTGTAGATCTTCCAGACCTGCTTGGAGATCGAGGCGACCAGGGCCGCCCCCGCTGTGTCGCTGAGACCGGTGGTCGTGCACACGGACAGCACGTAGGGCGCGCGACCGTTGGGTCGGACCAGGGCGACGTCGTGGGCCACGCCGGGGATCGACCCGGTCTTGTTGGCGACCGGGACCGCGGAGGGCAGCCCGGACGGGATCATCGTGCGGACCTGTTGGCGGGCCAACATCGCCTCGACGGGGGCGCAGACCGCGGCCCCACCCAGGGCCGTGTCGCGGCGGCCGAGCGAAGACATGATCTTGGCCATGTCGACGGCTGTGACGGTGTTGGTGATGCCGGCCTCACGAGCGGCGGCATCCTCGATGCCGCGCTTGATGCTGATCACCGGCGAGCAGCCCGTGACGTCGAGGACGTGAGCGATCTCGGTGAGCCCGACCGCCTCGAGAAGGAGGTTGGTCGCGAGGTTGCCGGAGTGCGTGATCGCATGGTCAGCCAGTTGCAGGAGCGAGCGCGTCGTCCCGCTCTCGAGAGCGGCCCAGGTCCCGGGGTCCTCGTCCTCTGCGGGATCGATGGAGAAGGTCGACCCGTCGAGGGCCGAGGCAAAAGTGTTGTGGACCGGCACCTGGGCGTTGAGGTTGAGCTCGCCCCGCTCCGCGCGACGCATGGCCGCCAGCACGAGGGGGAGCTTCATCTCCGACGCGCCGTAGTGCGGCTCTTCGGCATTGCGGGAGAAGCGCACCCCCACCAGATCGCCCCACCACACGGAGACGGTGCCGGTCGACCCCAGCTCGTCGAGCAATTTTTCCAGATCGCGGAAGGGTGAAACCGACATGGGCGCGCGCCTCCTCAGGCTGCAGATGCAGAAACGACCTCAGCGCTCGGCACCGGCAGGGGCACGGCAAGGGCCAGGCCCTCGGACTGCGCCATCCGGCTCGACACGTCGATGAGGACTTGCGACAACGGCATTTCCAGAGCGCCACAGATCGATGCGAGCAACTCGGACGAGGCCTCCTTCTCGCCACGCTCGACCTCGCTGAGGTAGCCGAGCGAGACCGAGGCGGTCGCGGAGACCTCGCGCAGCGTCCGGCCCTGCGCACGCCGGCGTGCCCGAAGGACGTCGCCCAGCTCTCGTCGCAACAGGGTCATGTCGTCCTCCTCAGCGGAATCTAGGTGGTCAGGCTGCAGTCGTGGGGTTCTCGCTGGATCGTGCCGTTGGTCCTACCGTACCCCGCGCCCCCTGCCGGCGTCTCGGCAGTTCACACCGGGGTGTCGCTCCGAGGCCAGTCGCCCACCGGTGTCGTGCGGGGGCGCTCACTCCGGCCCCAGCGCGGCGACCACCAGAGCCAGCACCTCGCGAACGGTCTCGGCGCGGACCTGCCCCCGTGAGCCCTGCAACGCCAGATCCATCGTCCGTGTTCCCTGCGGACCGGCCACCGCGACGTGGACCGTGCCAGCAGGTTTGCCCTCGGCGGGGCCCGGCCCGGCGACCCCGGTCGTCGCCAGCCCCCACGTGGCGCACAGCCGCTCGCGCACCTGCTGGGCCATGATCGCGGCCACCTCCGGGTCGACCGTCCCCACCCGCGCGAGCAACTCGTCCGGGACCCCCAACAGCGCGACCTTGACGTCAGCGGCATACGCGATGATCCCGCCGCGCAGGACGAGGGAGGCGCCGGGAGTGTCGGCGATCGTGGCGGCGACCAGGCCTGCCGTGAGGGACTCGGCACAGGCCAGCGTCTCGCCGCGCTCGGTGAGCCGACGCACCAACTCAGCGCTGCGCGACACCGGTGTCATCCCTGAGGTCGGGAGCGGCGGCTTCGACGGGCGGCGGTGCGCTCGCTCGACCGGCGCAGGTGGATCGCCTTGAAGACGTAGTCGATTCCCGTCGCCACCGTGAGGACCAGAGCTGCTCCGAGGATGGCGTAGGCGGCCCACCGCCAGACGTCCGCCAGCGGTAGCACCCACAGCGGGAAGGTCAGGGCTGCCAGTGAGATCGTCTGGAGCATGGTCTTGAGCTTGCCGCCGCGCCCGGCCGGCATCACCCCGTGACGGATGACGACGAAGCGCAGCGCCGTGATGCCGAGCTCGCGGGCGATGACGACGATGGTCACCCACCACCAGATCACCCCGAGCAGGGACAGCCCGACGAAGGCCATCCCGGTCAGGGCCTTGTCGGCGATCGGGTCGGCGATCTTGCCGAAGTTGGTGATCAGACCACGGTCGCGCGCGATCTTGCCGTCCACCCCGTCGGTGGCCGCGGCGATCACGAACACGGCCCACGCCCAGAAGCGCCACCACGGGTGCGTCCCGTCGCCATAGAGCAGCAGCCACCCGTAGACCGGGACGAGCAGGATCCGCAGCACCGTCAAGGCGTTCGGGAGATTCCAGTCCGTCGGCTTCGGCGCCGGCCCCTCGCCCGGGTGCAGGATCATGCTGGAGCCGCCACCTCGGCGATGAGGTCGATGCCCTCCGTGCCGATGACGGTTGCGGTGACCAGGTCCCCGATGGCCGGCAGGGTGACTCCATCGGCCCAGCGCAGGTAGGTGACCCCGTCGACATCCGGTCCCTGGAAGGCCGCCCGGCCCACGATGTCGCCTTCCTCGGCGAGGTCGCCGCCACCGAGCCCACCTTCGGCCCCACGGTCACCGAATCCAGCACCGACCTCCTCGATGAGGATCTCGACGACCTCACCCACGCGCTCCTCCGCGCGCTGGGCGGTGAGCTCCTCGACGAGGCGGGTGAAGCGGTCCACCCGCTCAGCGATGACCTCGGAGTCCAGCTGAGCGGCATACGTCTCGGCTTCGGTGCCGTCCTCGTTGGAGTAGCCGAAGACGCCCACGACGTCGAGGCGGGCCTCCGACAGGAAGGCCTCCAGCTCGTCCAGGTCGGCCTCGGTCTCGCCGGGGAAGCCGACGATGACGTTGCACCGGATCCCGGCCTCGGGTGCGTCGGCCCGGACCCGAGCCAGCAGGTCGAGGAACGCGGCCCGTGACCCGAAGCGGCGCATGGCGCGCAGCAGCGGCTCGGAGGCGTGCTGGAAAGAGATGTCGTAATAGGGGACGACGCCGGGGGTGTCGGCCATGGCGCGCAGCAGCCCCGGACGGATCTCGGCGGGCTGCAGGTAGGAGACCCGGACCCGCTGGATGCCCTCGATGGCGGTCAGCTCGGGCAGCAGCTTCTCGAGCAGCCCGAGGTCGCCGAGGTCCTTGCCGTAGGAGGTGGAGTTCTCCGAGACGAGGAACAGCTCCCTGACGCCGCGCTCGGCGAGCCAGCGGGCCTCCGCGATGACGTCAGCGGGCCGCCGTGAGATGAACGCGCCGCGGAACATCGGGATCGCGCAGAAGGA
>JBDTAU010000424.1:0-4721 GCA_039924465.1 Dermatophilaceae bacterium | reverse complement strand
CCGTGTCCGACGAGTCCGGCGAGCCCGTCGGCGAGGACCTTGCCCAGCTGCTTGGCGCGCTCCTGGTACTCGCCGGTGGCGAGCAGGTCGAGGGGATCATCCGAGCGCAGCGTCCGTCGCAGATCCTGGACCAGCTGTTGGGTCGCCGGGTCAGCGCCCGGACCCGGGCCCGTCCCCGGGACCACGTGAAGCCGGTGCTCACCGTGAGACCGCCGGCCCCGTTTGCCGCGTGATGCCATCTCGTCCCTCTGGTCGTATGCCGCTGAGCTCGGTTCCCGTCGTGGGCGTGCTCCCGAGAAGTCCACCTTATGAGGCAAGCCGGGCCGATTCCCAGACGTGTCGACGAGTCCGCGGGACGGGATCGGAGCCGAGGGGGCAGGACAGCCCCGTGGGCCCTGGTGGCAGGGCTCAGTGCAGGATGTGCCCCATGGTCGTGACGAGCAACTGGACCTCGTCCTCGTCCACGACGAGCGGCGGAGCCAGTCGAACGGTCGAGCCATGGGTGTCCTTGACCAGGACGCCGTTCGCGAGGAGGCGCTCGCAGGCCTCCCGTCCGGTCATCAGAGCCGGGTCGATGTCGACCCCCGCCCAGAGGCCGCGGACCCGGACCTCATCGAGGCCGTGTCCGACGAGTCCGGCGAGCCCGTCGGCGAGGACCTTGCCCAGCTGCTTGGCGCGCTCCTGGTACTCGCCGGTGGCGAGCAGGCCGACGACGGCCTGGCCGACCGCGGCCGCGAGCGGGTTGCCGCCGAACGTCGAGCCGTGGGTGCCGGGGGTGAAGACGCCCATCACCGAGCGGTCGGCGACGATGACTGACACGGGGACGATGCCCCCACCGAGGGCCTTGCCGAGGATGTAGACGTCCGGGACGACCTCATCCAGATCGCAGGCAAACGTCGTGCCGGTGCGTCCCAGACCCGACTGGATCTCGTCTGCGAGCATGAGCACGTTCGTGCGGCTGGTCAGCTCCCGGACGGCCTTGAGGTATCCGGCCGGCGGGATGATGACGCCGGCCTCGCCCTGGATCGGCTCGAGCAGCACGGCGACCGTGTCGTCGGTGATGGCCGCCTCGAGGGCCGCGAGGTCGCCATAGGCCACCGTGTCGAAGCCCGGGGTGTAGGGACCGTAGTGGTCGTGGGCGACCGGGTCGTCGGAGAAACTGACGATCGTCGTCGTGCGGCCGTGGAAGTTGCCGGCCATGACGATGATCCGGGCCTGGCCCTCCGGCACGCCCTTGACCTCGTAGCCCCACTTGCGGGCGACCTTGATCGCGGTCTCGACCGCTTCGGCGCCCGTGTTCATCGGGAGCACGAGCTCCTTGCCGGCCAGGGTGGCCAGGTCGCGGCAGAAGGGGCCGAGCCGGTCGCTGTGGAAGGCCCGACTCGTCAAAGTCACGCGCTCGAGCTGCTCCCGTGCGACGCCGATCAGGGCTGGGTGACGGTGGCCGAAGTTGAGGGCCGAGTAGCCGGCGAGCGCATCGAGGTAGCGTCGGCCATCGACGTCCGTGACCCAGGAGCCTTCGGCCTGCGCGATCATCACGGGCAGCGGATGGTAATTGTTCGCCACCCAGTTCTCGGCGAGGGAGATCTGCTCCCGGGTCGCGGGACCAACGATGTCTGAGGCTGCGCTGTCGCTCACCCTCTGATCGTGGCACGTTCTGTCAAGGTCGGCAGCATTTCGACGCCGACGGTCGACGTGCGGACTCCCTTGCCCCACCGGTGACCAGTCTCACCCCGCGAAATTCGTTCTGCCACAGATCTGTTCATAGGATGGGGTCAGGAACCGGGAGCGGATCCGGCGCCCGGGCCTTGCTGAAGGAGCGCCACATGAATGTCGAGCCCAGCCAGATGATGAGTCGCCTCCGCCTTGAGGACGGGGTCACCCAGGATGACCTCCCGTTCATGGAGCGGACGCTGACGCAGTTGTTCAACCAGATCGAGCGCTTCGACCCCTCGATGGTCGACATCAGCGTGCGGATCAAGGATCGCGGCCGCCCCGGGATGCACACCTCGCTGGAGTTGCACGTCCGTGGCCTCCCGTCGATGATCGGCGTCTCGGACCTCACTGAGACCAAGGACGCCCTCAACGACGCCGAAGCAAAGGTGCTCGCGCAACTGCGGGGCAACGTGGGCCGGCGAGCTGAGCGTCGACCACGCCAGCCGCAGGCCTGACCGACGCAGTAAGGGTCAGCGCGACCTGACGAGGTCGCCGACTCCGTAGGTCCCGAACCAGCAGGGTTTGGGGCCTACGGACGTTTCGGGGCAGTCCGGTGCCAGAGTGGAAGCCATGACGGACGACCCCCAAGTTCAGGGTGACACCCAGCCGGAGAGAGAGAACCGTCGTGGGGAGGGCTCAGCGCCCGCCGACGCCGGCCTGCTGATCGTCCTCATCGCGCTGGGAGCGAACGTCGTCATCGCCATCGCGAAGTCGATCGTGGCCGCCCTCACCGCCTCGGCCTCGATGGTGGCCGAGGCCGCGCACTCGTGGGCGGATGCCGGCAACGAGATCTTCCTCCTCGTCGCCGAGCGCCGTTCCGACAAGAAGCGCGACGAGTCCCATCCGCTCGGCTACGGCCGGGAGGCCTACGTCTGGTCGATGTTCGCGGCTTTCGGCCTCTTCACCGCCGGGGCCGTGGTGTCGATCTGGCACGGCGTCCAGAGTTGGACCACGACGGAGGCGGAGGCGGACTACGGCTGGGCCTATGCGGTCCTCGGCCTCTCCTTCGCCCTCGAGGGCTTCTCCTTCCTGCAGGCGCGTCGCCAGACGAATCATGCGGCGCTCGCAGCCGGGCTGCACCCGCTGCGCTTCCTGGCCCGCACCTCCAACCCGACGCTGCGAGCCGTCTATGCCGAGGATGCCGCCGCCCTGATCGGCATCGTGTTGGCTGCATCGGGGATCGGCCTGCACCAGCTGACCGGCGACGCTCGGTGGGACGCGGTGGGGTCGATCCTCGTCGGTCTCCTGCTCGGGGTCATCGCGGTCTTCCTCATCAGCCGCAACCGTGACTTCCTGGTCGGGCAGGCAGCCTCGCCCGAGATGCGCCAACGGGCTCTGACAGCCCTCCTCGAGAGCCCGGAGGTCGAAAGGGTGACGTTCCTGCACCTCGAGTACGTCGGCCCGGGCAAGGTCTTGCTCCTGGCGGCCGTTGATCTCACCGGCGAGGACCCAGAGGGGCAGGTCGGTCGGCGGTTGCACGCCATCGCGAAGCGGATCGAGGAGCACGACCTCGTGGAGTTGGCTGTCGTCACGCTATCGGCTCCGGAGGATCCGACCCTGCAATGATGCTGGCGTGACCCAGCTCCAGATCGTCCTCGCCGTCGCCTGCGGCGTGGCGGCTCTCCTCGTGGCCGGGCAGATCCTGCGCAATCGGTTGGTAGGGAAGGCGATCCTCGGGTTGGTGGCCCTGATCGAGGTCGGCCTGGTGGTGCAACTGGTGGCCGGGATCCAGATGGCCCTTGATGCGCCGGAGGGTGTCTCGGTCGCGGAGTGGGTGGGCTACCTCATCGGGAGCCTGCTGGTGCTGCCACTCGCCGTGGGCTGGTCGTGGGCCGAACGCTCGCGTGGCGGCACCGCGGTGGTCCTGGCCGGGCTCGTCGTGGTGCCGTATCTCTTCCAGCGCCTCCACCAGGTCTGGTCCCCAGCAAGCTGACCTGACCTGACCGGCCATGAACTCCAAGTCAATTGAGCAAGGAACCCCGAACGTGACGTGACCAGAACCACGTGGGCGCCGGGACGTTGGTCACTGTCCCTTGGTGCCGCGTGGGGTCAGGGTGGAGATGTCGGGGGTTCGTCTCGATAGGGGGACTCATCATCATGCGCGCGCGTCGCATCATCGCCATCGTTCTCGGGATCATCCTGGTTCTTCCCGGACTCGGCATGCTCCTCGGTGGCGCCACGATCGGGGTGATGACCCTGTCCACCCACGACGCCGGTGGCTGGTACTCGATGACCGTCGACCGCGTCGAGTCCGATGGCGTCGCCGTCACAGCGGAACGAATCCTCGTGGAGAATGCGGCGCCACCCGTCGTCGCCGACTGGCTCGACCTCGACGTGCGCCTCACTGCCCGGTCCCTCGATGGCAAGCCGCTCTTCGTCGGCATCGCGGACCAGGCCGCCATCGACCGCTACCTCGACGGTGCCGCCCACGACGTCGTGCTCAGGCTGCCGATGCGTGGCACCCCCACCTACTCCGCCAGGCCCGGCGCGGCCACGGTCGACCCACCCGCAGCCCAGACGATCTGGGACGCCTCGGCCTCCGGCGCCGGCGAGCAGCAAGTGATTTGGACCCCGCACTCGGGGAGTTGGGCCGCTACGGTCCTCAACGCCGACGGCTCCTCCGGCGTCGCGGTCACCATGACGGCGAGCGTCCGGTCCGGCGTGTTCGGACCGATTGCACTCGGGCTCATCGGGCTCGGTCTCGTCCTGCTGGTGATCGGCACGCTCCTGATCGTGCTCCCGCTCGTCAACGCCCGACGTGAGCAGCCGCGCCCTCCGGGCTCAGCGGCATACGGCCCGGTGGGTGCGCCCAGCCACGCGCTCCCGGTGGTCGTGGAAGCACGGCTGGACCCCGCGCTCTCGCAGGGACTGTGGCTGGTCAAGTGGTTCCTCGCGATCCCGCACTACATCGTCCTGGCGTTCCTGTGGCTCGCGGTCGGCGTCGTCAGCGTGTGGGCCTGGTTCGCGATCCTGATCACCGGGCGGTATCCGCGGGCCCTCTTCGA
>JBDTAU010000423.1:0-11336 GCA_039924465.1 Dermatophilaceae bacterium | reverse complement strand
TGACCGGGTCCCCCTCGTGGACGAAGCCGGGGCCCACGTTGACGTCCCTGGCGCTGCTGACCGCCAACGAGATGGTGCCAGGGGCGGCGGGAGCGGCGGGAGCGGCGGGAGCGACCGACGTCACGGCGGACGGCGGCGCCGCCAACGCCAGCGGCGCTCCCAGCTGGGTGAGGGCGGCCGCACTGACGGCCACCATGGCGCACAGCACGGTGGAAAGGGACCTACGGCTTCGCCTCGTCGATCTCACAATGACTCCCACGTCTCGCCGTCGGGGTGCTCTACCCCGCCCAGAACGTTCTGGGCAGCGTGGCAGCGACCGACGGGGCAGCGGGGCGCAGTGACCCGACTCTCACCCGATCGTCAGGGCTTCGTGAGCAGATCGTTGCGAGGCCGTGAAGTGGCGGTCAGCCAGTCGTGAGGGCGCTGTCATCTGGCTGTCATTTTCCTTGAGGACAGATCGATCCATACCAGGTCAGAGCGCCCACTTTCCCAGACTATTGCCAGATTTCGCTGCGGGCCCGTGTCCGTCGGCGCATACTCGACTCGTCGCAAGTGGGGCTACTTCGAGGGGGTCCGATGAGCACGGTCATGGTGGTCGATGACGAGGAGCGGATCCGCACGCTCCTGTCACGTTCGCTCGCGTCGGAGGGGCACGCGGTGCGGACCGCCTCCTCGGGACCGGCCGCCCTGGGCCTGCTCGACAAGGAGGTGGTCGACCTGGTCCTGCTCGACCTCGTCATGCCTGGACAGAGCGGCCTCAGCGTCCTGTCGATGCTCACCGAGCGCCACGACCAGACCCCGGTCATCGTCATCTCGGGTGTGACCGACGTCGCGGCCCGGGTGCAGGCCCTCCAGCGGGGTGCGGTCGATGTCATCGGAAAGCCGTTTTCCCTCGCCGAGCTGCTGGCCCGGGTGCGCCGCAACCTCGGCCCGCGCCGGGCTGCTCACGACGAGCGCTTCCTCACCGCCGGCGGCGTGCGCCTCGACCTCGATCGGCGGCGGGCCAGGTCCGACGGGGTGGACTCGAGCCTCACCGAGCGGGAGTTCTCACTGTTGGCCCACCTGATGCGACGCCACGGCGAGGTCTGCAGCCGGGAAGAGTTGCTCCACGACGTGTGGGGCCTCGACTTCGACCCAGGGAGCAACGTCATCGAGGTGTGTCTGGGTCGCCTTCGCACCAAGCTCGGGCCGGACGTCCCGATCGAGACGATCCGCCGCGTCGGCTACTGCTTCTACGAGGACTGACTCCGGTGCCGAGCAGGACGTTGGGACCCTGGCTCGTGGTGGCGGGCCTCTGCGCAGGGTCGATGTGGTTCTTCACCGGCCAGGAGACCGTGCCCTACCACGTCGGGTACGCCACCTTCGCTCTCGCCTTCGGACTGGCACCGTGGACGGTGGTCCAGACGACTGTCAGCCTGCTGGCCTACACCGTGATCAGCGGGGCCATCCTCCTCGTCCGGGCATCGGCGGGGGTGATCGCCTGGGAGGAGACCGCCGAGATCCCCCTCATGCTCGCGCTCGTCCTGCTCATGGTGTGGCTGGTCCGGCGGCGGCAGCGGGCGCTCGACGACCTCACCGTGGCAGCGGCGCGGGAGCGGGTCGAGAGCCATGCCCGTGAGCTGCTCACCCAGCGCACCTCGCACGAGATGCGCTCGCCGCTGACGATTGCCCGCGGCTACGTCGAGATGCTGATGGCGCGCGACCCGGTCCCGGAGGAACGAGCCGACCTGACGATCATCCAGGAGGAGCTCGATCGACTCACTCGGGTGTGCGAGCGGTTGGTGCGCAGCATGGGGCTGCAAGGTGATCCCGAGAGGACGGCGCTGGACATGGACCGCATCCTCCGGCACACGGTGAATCGGTGGTCGACCGTCGCCGACCGCTGCTGGGTCACGACCGCCTCGCCGCTGCACCTCGAGGCCTCTCCCGAACGGCTCCGGGTCTGCCTCGACACACTGATCGAGAACGCGCTGCGCTACACGACGACGGGAGACACGATCCGCGTCTTTGCGGTGAGCGACCCGTGGGGGGAGACCGTGCGGGTCGGCGTGGCCGACTCCGGCCCCGGACTCAGCGACGAGCAGGTGGCCCACGTCAACTGCGCCGATCAGCCCGGGGTCGATCACCCCGCCTCCCGCGACGACCTCTCCCAGACCGGGCTGGGCCTCGGGCTCATCATGGAGGTGATGAGCCGCCGGGGCGGGCGGCTCGTCGCCGCCCGGGCACCGGAGGGCGGTGCCCTGCTGACCATGGTCATCCCACGTGGGGGCGGGGCGGCCGAGGTGGCTTCCACTTCACCGGAGTCGCAACATCAGTCCAGGCGCCGGCTCCCGGCCACGTCGATGCCGAGGGTGCTACGGCTGCTGGTCGGCCGACGCCGCCGCCCGCTGCACTCCGCTTCGGGTCATCTTTGACCTTTGTCTCCGGGATGATGTCGTATCGTGGCGCCGACGTTCGTGGAGGTGGTGAACGGTGGCCACCCGGGTCGCCCGATGTGGGGGCCCCGATGCTCGCCCCGACCTGACCGAGAGGAGACGACGGTGGCGGAGTATCTGATCACCTTCGACGATGAATGGGTGCCCGACCTGACGCCCACCGAGGTGCGGGAGAAGGGTAGTCGCGCTCGAGATGTCATCGAGGAGATGGCGGACGCGGGGGCTTTCCTCTTCAGCAACGGGGGCATCGACGGCTCGACCGCGATCTGCAGCGTCGAGAGCAAGGATGGCGAGCCGATCTTCACCGACGGGCCGTATGCCGAGACCAAGGAGCACCTCGACGGGTTCTGCGTCGTCGAGGTGCCCGACGCCGACACCGCGCGCCATTGGGCCGGTCGGCTTGCCGTCGCGCTCGACTGGCCACAAGAAGTGCACCGGCTTCCCGGGAGTGCGCGGATCGACGACGTGAAGGAGAGTGAGTGAGATGCCCAGGTATCTCTTGTCGGTATTCGGGTCGCTCGAGCCGGGCGAGTTCGGCGCCTACGCCTCCAAGGAGGAGATGCTGGCGGCGTTCGCCGAGACGAGCGCGTTCAACGTGGATCTCCGGAGGCAGGGCCATTTCGTCTTTGCCGACGGACTGGAAGCGGCGACCAACGCCACCGTCGTCGACGCGAGAGATGGGAAGTCGGTGGTCACTGACGGGCCCTACCTGGAGACCAAGGAGCACCTCGGCGGGTTCTGGGTCATCGAGGCCTCCGACCTGGACGAAGCCCTGGCGCTGGCCGCGCAGGGGTCCACGGCGTGCCGCGGCAAGGTCGAGGTGCGCCCGTTCCACACCGACGAGTCCTTCCAGGCGTCGCTGCCGTCGTGACCGGTCCTCCGGTGGAGGAGGCATCACCCGTGCCCACCGTGCGGAGTGGGCCCGGGTGGTTGCCGGCCTCGCACGCCGATTCGGTGACCTCGACCTCGCCGAAGAAGCAGCAGCCGAGGCGTTCGCCGGGGCGGTGCAGCGTTGGCCACGCGACGGCATACCGCCCAACCCCGCCGGCAGGCTCACCACCACGGCGACTCGCAAGCCCATCGACCGGCTGCGCCGCGAGTCCAGACGACGAAGGCGAAGATCAAGGCGGCGCACATCCCCTATCGGGTGCCGTCGACCGAAGACGTGCGCGAGTGGCTCGCCGGTGTGCTCGCCGTGGTCTTCCTCATCTTCAACGAGGGCTACCTGGCCGGAGCAGCGGACGATCCGCTGCGCGCCGACCTGACCGATGAGGCGATCCGCCTCGGTGGCCCCCTGCGCGCGCTCCTCCCGGAGGACGGCGAGGTGACCGGGACCGCTCGCCCTCATGCTGCTCGGACGCTCGGCGTGCCGCGCGAGTCTCCCGGGCCGGCGAGCTGGTGACCTTGGAGGAGCAGGACCGCAGTGCGTGGAACCGGCCGCTCATCCGTGAGGGCATGAGCGAGTGCGCCGACGACTGGCCGCGGTCGCAGCCGGCGGCGAGCCACCCGGGCGATATCAGTTGCTGGCCGCGATCAGCGCCGTGCACACCGACGCCGCCTCCGCACGCGACTCCGACTGGTCCCAGATCGTCGCGCTCTACGATCGCCTCGTGACGCTGGACCCATCACCGATCGTGCGGCTCAACCGGGCGGTCGCGGTCGCCGAGATCCGGGGTCCCCACGTGGCGCTGGCCGAGGTCGACAGGCCTGCGCGAATTGATGCTCAGCACTGACCGCCACACGGCGTGCGACCGACTCGCGTCCGCAATGAGCAACTGTGCGACAGGGGAGCATTACGACGATCTGCTGGCCTTCATCAACGACAACAGCCTGGGCGAGTCCCGCCTCTACTTCCTGCGGCCGATCAACCGCATCGGCAATCGAATCAGTGCCGGCCAGGGCCGAGCCGTCATCCACACCTGCGTAGACAACCCAGTCCTCGGGAAGGAGGCGTCGGCCATCCTTCAGAGGCTCGGGCCGCAGCCAGTAGGCGCGCGCATCTGCCGCCCTGAGGACGGCTACCGTCACCTGGACCCTCCGCGTACAGCGTTTGCTGAAGCAGAGCGGGAACGGCTGACCTATCATCAGCTCCCGCTACCGTTCAACCGGCGCGAGTACCCGCGCCCTACGGCAGCCTGCAGGAGCACCGCGAGCGTCACAATGCAGAACCACGCCGTCCCGAACTTCGCGATCCGCAAGACCCTGGCGCGGCCCGGCGGAGACGAGCCGGACGCCGAGACGTTCAGCGGCCTCCACGTCACGACTCAGGAGGCCCTCTGCGCGATCGACCTCATCGAGAACGACGAGCAGTACGCGCCGTACATCCGGCTGTACGCCGGCGACCCGGACAATAGTGACCCCTCCCAGACCTACGACCCTCAGGCGCTGCGCGGCCTCGCAGCCGTCCTTTCTAGCCCACGCGCGCGCCCTCGAGATGCAGACGCCTGGGTACAAGAACGCCGGGGCCGCGCGCGACGACATCAACACGCTCCTCAAGGCGTGGAAGACTTGGAACGGTGACTCGTGGGACCTGGCCACCGGTCTCGTCGCGGTGCACGAGGTCCTGACGCCCCGGCTCGCGATGATGGCCGGCGACGTCGCAGCCGCGCTCGACGGTGACGAGACGATGCAGGAAGTGTGGGACGTGCCCCGCGACGAACCCGAGCTCGCGACGAAGACCTCGCGGGCTCGCTCGGCGTCTCCACGAGCGAGCTCCGCACCCGCCTCGCGAAGCGCCACCAGAAACACCCGCGCCGCGGTACGTCACGTGCCGTCGCTCAGTGGCCGGTGCGGCAGGCCGTTCTCGGAGCCAGATGCCCCCGAAGGCTGACGTACTGCCCAGTCCAGCGCCGTCCTACGGTCCTCGGTGTCGAACAGCACGAACCCGGTGTCGCTGTGCCACGACGCGGGCCAAACCACGCGGAACTCCATGACCCAGACCTCGCCGATGCCCGGTGCGGGTGGGGGAGCCGGTTCGCAGTCGTCGGCTAGGTCGAAGAACGAGTCGACCTGGGCGATCGAGTTGATCCTCGCGGCCGGATGCTCGCGGGTCCAAGCTATGACCTCGCCTCAGGAGCGTGGTAGCCGGCGAACCGGGTCTCGCTGAGCCACCGCGCCTGTCTCACGCCCGGGGGCCACTGATGTACCCAGCAACGTGCTGGTACCAGGCCATGGCGGGACGATCACGGAGGGAGGCCTACAGCGGGAGCGCCGTGCATCCGCCGCCTTCGCCCGCTCATGCCGCTGTCCGGCGCAAGTGTCAGGCGGGGTGTCGGACCGCGTGGCGGACGTAGACCACGCCGTTGTCGAATCGTCGGTGGTCAAGCAGCTCGAGGTTGAGCCGGACGCCTCGAGGCAGCGCCGGCTTGCCGCCACCGACGAGGACCGGGCACAGGATAAGGACGCACTCGTCGACCAGTCCGTGCCGGAAGGCCTCAGCCGCGATCCCCGCGCCTCCGATGCTCAGGTTCGAGGAGGAGGTCTCCTTGAGGCGTCGTATCGCCTTGGGCTCGAACTGCCGCTCGATCCTCGTTCGCGCGGTAGACACGTCGGTAAGTGACGTGGAGTAGACGATTTTGTCGGCGTCACGCCAAATCCGGGCGTACTCGCGGACTACCGGGGGCTCGTTCGTCAACCAGTCGTCGCTCTCCCACACGCGCATCGTCTCGTACATGCGTCGCCCGTAGAGCGACGTGCCGATGTGCCGCTCGTGTTCGTTCCAGAACGCGTGCACCTCCTCGTCCGGCACGGACCAGTCGAACGAACCCGTCTCGTCCTCGAGGAAGCCGTCGAGCGAGATGTTGGCCGCATATATCAACTTACCCATGGAGCCCTCCCAGACGTGGCAACAGCGTGCGCCGTGACAGGCATAGTCAACAGCATCGAGAGCGAGATCGAAGAGCCCGCCGCGAAGAGAAGGTGCCGGGCGCCGCCGGCGATGGGCGGCCCTCCGTCGCGCGCTCATGCCGCGCTCCGCGCGACGGTGAGCGACGGGGGCAGCCCTGCATTTCGTCCTGACGGCCCGTGCGTGCCCGGCCGGAATGGTCACCTCGGCCTCCAAATCGGCATCTGGTTCAGTTCTGCTCGATGTTGAAGGAGGGTGCGTTCGCTGTCGTTTCTTGTCCGGGTGGCCGCCTCGGTGAACGCCTCGCTCGCTTGAGCGTGTTGCCCAGCTCGCTCGAGCAGGTCTCCGCGGACGCTCGGTATGAGCGCTGAGCCGCCGAGCGCGGCTGCGTCCACATTCTCCAGCACGTCGAGCCCGGCATCCGGACCGAACGCTCGCCCGTGCGCGACGGCCCGGTTCACCTCGACGACCGGCCCTGGCGCGGCGGCGGCCAGGACGTCGTAGAGAGCCGCGATCCGGCGCCAGTTGGTGTCCTCGGCTCGCTCGGCACGCGCGTGCTGGGCGGCGATCGAGGCTTGTAGGAAGTACGTCCCGACCGGGTTCTCGCGTGCGGCGAGTAACTCGGCCTGTCCCAAGGCGTTCATCCCTCGCCGGATCAGCATCTGGTCCCATCGTTTCCGGTCCTGGGCCTCGAGGAGGACCGGCGCGCCCTGCTCGTCGAGCCTGGCGGCCATCCGCGAGCCCTGGATCTCCAGCAGCGCCTGCAGGCCGAGCACCTCGATGTCATCGGGAACGAGTGCGGCCAGCGTGCGCGCGAGCCGGATCGCCTCGTGCGCCAGGTCGGGACGCATCCAGTCACCGCCAGCGGTGGCGGTGTAGCCCTCGTTGAAGATCAGGTAGATCACAGACATGACGTCGTTCAGACGCCTGGTCCGCTGTGTCCCGGTCGGCAGGTCGAACTCTGCGTGCGCGGCGACCAACGCCTTCTTAGCCCGGGAGATGCGCTGCCCCATGGTGGATTCGGTGGCGAGGAACGCGCGGGCGATCTCGCCGGTGGTGAGCCCTCCGACCAGGCGGAGCGTGAGCGCGGCCCGGGACTCGGCGCTCACGGATGGGTGGCAGGACATGAAGATGAGCCGCAGGACGTCATCCTCGATGTAGTCGACCGCGGCGTCGAAGTCGGGCATCGCCTCCTCCTCGCTCCTGCCAGCGTGCTCGAGCTGAGCCAACTTGCGGCGAAGATTGTCGGCTCGGCGGCAGTGATCGATGCCGCGTCGTTTCGCGGTGGTCATCAGCCACGCACTCGGGTTCTCTGGTACCCCGCCTGTGGGCCACTGCTCCATGGCGGCCACGAGCGCGTCTTGGGCAAGGTCCTCAGCCAGCCCCACATCGCCCGTCATCCGGGTCAAGGCCCCCACGAGGCGGGCCGACTCGGCCCGCCACGCGGCGACGATGGCCTCGCTCGTGCTATCCGTACGAATCTCCGCCGACACGATGCCAGCGTAGTGATCCCTGCTCAGTTGCCGGGCGCCTCCGGGCCCGTGGAGATCTGGCGCAAGGTGGAGATCACCGTGACCTCGGGCCAATGCTTCGCGTGCAGCTCGGCGAACTCCTGCAGATCGGCGACGGCTTCCTCGCGGGTGTCGTACTGCAGGATCGACCAGCCACCGACGACCTCCTTGGCCTCGGCGTACGGTCCATCGTGGCGGGTGACCTCCCCCTGGCGCACCACGAAGTTCACGGCATCCTCAGTGCCGAACAGGCCGCCGCCATCGAGGAATACCCCCTTGGCAGCCCGTTCGCCGATGTGGGCGTCCATCGCGTCGAACAGGGCCTGTGGCGGTGTGCCGACACCCTCTTCCATCCTCACGAAACCCATGAAACGCGGCATGTTCATCACTCCTATTGGTAGCTCCTGTGCTGCTTCTCGCACGTACGTCGAACGGCGGTCGGGGTCTTCGACATCCACCCTGAAATATTTTGACAGCCCGTGGTCCGGCCCGGGTTGAAGTACAGAGCCCAGACCCGCCCGCATCAAGAATCGAGGAGCGTGCAGGTGCACACCAAGCGATCGACTCACTTCACAGCGCCTGCTCCTTCCGCCGCCTGCAAGGGCAGCGGGGCGAGCGCTGCCGCCACGACCGCAGGAGATCCTGATCTCGCCCGGTTTGCGTGGTCTACCCAGCCTGAGGTTGCGTCACGCCCCGGTCACTTCCACTTCACGGGGTTGTCGGGGTGAGCATCGTCTCCGAGGGTGTCGTGCCAGCGCTGATCGAGGCCTCGACCGACTGGCAGGAAGCCGCGTGTTCGCGCAGTGTGGTCTGGGCGGTGTCGATCTGGCGCACTAGGTCGCTCAGCTTGGCGGCGTCCAGGTCGCGGGCGGCGGCGGCGGCCTGCTTGGTCAGATCGACCAGGAGCTGCGAGTCCTGCGCCACCTTGAGGCACTCGGCCGGCACGACCACGGTGGCCACCGTCGGGGCTTCGGCGCCGGTCGGTGCGGGCGTCCCGGACGAGAGGGTTTGGGTTTGGGTCTGGGTCGGGGACGCGGCGGGCGTCGAGCTGCCTGAGCGTGTGGCGCCGATGACGGCTCCACCCAGGACGAGGCCGATGAGGAAGGTCAGCGCCGGAAGCAGCCACCACCAGCGGCGTCCCCCTGGGACTGGGGCCACGGCGCTGTGGCCCGGTCCGTCAGGCTTTGGCCCGGCCGCAGGTGGGCCCTGGGTGCCCTCGGGATGCTTGTCGGTGTTCTTCGGGTCGCTTGTCGGGTCGGTCATTGGGGCTCCTCGGTCCGGGTTCACCACTGAACGTCTCGCGTCCTACATGTCGATACCCATTGTGACCCCTCACCCAATACTGGTGCGAAAGTGCTGGCGTGCCCGGTGCCTTTTCCGGTACGCATGGTGGATGAGTTCACGAACCCGGTATGCAGACGCGCGACATCTCACGCTCTGGGATGCCTGCGCGTTGTTTTGGGTCGTTTTCTGGCTTGTGGTGGGTGGCTGGATCGGCTATTCGATCTGGCAGCTCACGGGGTTGACCACGGGGGTCCTGGACTCCGGGAAAGCCATCGATACGGCGGGCAGGGCCCTTCAAGACCTCTCGAAGGTCCCGGTTATCGGTGACCGGACGGGTGAGCTCGGTAATCAGGTGGTGCACACCGCTGCCCAGATCACCTCCGGCTCACTCCAGGCGGGCGGAAGCATCCGCGCGCTCAGCGTGTTGATCGGCACCGCTCTTGGCTTCGGGCCCATGGGCGCCCTTCTGTTCGCCTATCTGCCGTGGCGCCTCGGCCACCGCGCCGAGGTCCGCGCGACGTCCAGAGCGTTAGCCGACCCCGCTCGTCGCGAGGCCGCCCTGGCATCGCTGGCCCGACGCGCACTGACCAATCTCCCTCTCGAGCAGCTGCTCCTGCTCACCCCAGACCCCGAGGCCGAGCTGGCCGCCGGTCGTTACGAGCAACTCGCGCACGCCGAGATGAGCCGCCTCGGGCTGGCCACACCCAACGAGCTGAGATGAGCCGCCGCGACCGACACCCGCACCGCGGTGCCGGTCGCCATCGTGCCGCCAGTTCGCGGCGGCCCCCCTCCGGGCAGGTCTTCAAGCGTTACGGCGCCTGGGTCCTCAAACGGCGTTGGGCCATCGTCGGCGCCTGGCTCACCGTCCTCGCGGGCCTGGTCGTCATGCCGCCGCTGGGGTCAGGAGGCAGTGAACTGGCCAGCATCATCCCACTGGACAGCCCCGCGATCCGCGCCGAGCTGCGTTCCCTGGAGGAGTTCGGCTACCCCCTGTCGAGCCGCACGGCCGTGGTCCAGCGCGACTCCCACGGGCTGGACGTGTTCGTGCAGGCCGAGTCGGCGCTCGACGCGCTAGCCGTCAACCAGATGCCCGAGCCGCCATACCCGCTGCTCGGGGCGATCCCGCTCACCAACACAGTGCGGCTCATGGGACCGCGCACCGAGACCAACACCGCCGTCCTGACCTACCTCTTCATGAACCCGACCAGCAGTTTTGCCAGCCAGGAGAGCGCCGCCCAGCACTACATCTCGACCCACCTGGACCGACCTGCCGACCACGTGATCGGCGTTGCCGGATCCATCCCGGCCCGCGCCGAACAGGCCGAGCTCGTCAAGGCGTACCTGCCACGGCTGGAGTTGTTCACGGTACTGGCGATCCTGATTCTGGTCGGCTTCACCTTCCGCAGTGTGGTCGCGCCACTGATCGCACTCGCAGCTTCTGGGGTGGCGTTCATCGTCACGATCCGCCTGTCTGCGTCTCTGGGGGGGCTGGTGGGTATCGCCGCGCCCGCCGAGCTGGAGCCGCTGCTGGTGGCCCTGCTCCTGGGCGTGGTGACGGACTACACGATCTTCTACGTCACCGCGCTGCAGGGACGGATCTCGCGGATGGGGCCGCGTGACGCGGTACGGGAGGCGATCGCGGCCGATACCCCCATCGTCGCAGCGGCGGGTATCACCGTCGCAGGGGGGACCGCAGCCCTCCTTGCTGCCGAGTCGGCGTTCTTCCGCGGTTTCGGGCCAGCCATGGCCCTCGCCGTTCTCGTGGGCCTCCTGGTAGCCGTCAGCCTGGTGCCGGCCATCCTGGCCATCCTCGGCCCCCGGGTGTTCTGGCCGCGAGATCCCCAGCGAAGCCCGAGCCGGACCTCGAACCCGGTGGATCCGGCGCGGCTGGAACCCTCTGCTCGACGGCGGATGATTCACCTGCTCGCTTCACGCAAGGGCGCCGCGCTCGTCGTCCTCGCCAGCGCGGGTCTGCTGCTGCTGGCTTCCTCGGCGGTGCGCACCATCGACCTGGGCGTCGGCTTCACCAGCTCGCTGCCCGGGGATAGTTCCGTCAGTCGAGCGTCGCGGGCCGCGGCGGAGGCATTCGCGCCGGGCATCACCTCACCGACGACCATCTTGATCGAACGGCGCGGGGTCGTGCGCGATCTGCCTGACCTCGCGAGCCTGCAGCACCTGATCGAGAAAGAGCCGGGTGTGGCTGCTGTCATCGGCCCGGCGCAGAACATTTCGGGGACTTCCCGCAACATCGTGCTGTCCGCC
>JBDTAU010000422.1:0-3041 GCA_039924465.1 Dermatophilaceae bacterium | reverse complement strand
GTCGAGACGCTCGAGGCGAACTTCTCGCCCTCGGGCAGGATGACGTCGCCCCGCCAGCCGAGCAGGTGGCCGACCGCCATGCCGATGATGATCCCGCACAGTGCGATGTGGAACACGAGGTTGCCGGTCTCGCGCAGGTAGCCGGACTCGCCGCTCAGGCTGGACGCGTCATGCGCGTGCAGGCGGAAGCGTTTGGCCCGCAGCACGGTACGGGCCTCGGCGAGCGCCTCCTCCGGCGACAGGCGGGTCGTCAGCTCGGCATGTTCGCCGAGTCGCGCCAGCCGGGCCGGCGCCCGTGGCGGCGTGGAGCGCAGCGCCCGAAGGTGCACGCGGGTGCGCGGGACGATGCAGCCGATCAGCGAGATGAACAGCAGCAGGTAGATCGCCGAGAACCACGGCGAGGCATAGACGTCGAAGAAGCCGAGCTTGTCGAGCCAGGGCCCGCTCGACTGGTGCTGCGCCAGGTAGTCCGAGACCCGCCCGGCATCGATGTTGCGCTGCGGGAAGATCGAGCCGGGCACCGCCGCGATCGACAACAACAGCAGCAGGAAAAGGGCCGTGCGCATGCTCGTCAGCTGCCGCCACGCCCACCGGGCGAAACCGAGCGGCCCGAGGTGCGGGAGGGCCGGCTCGCGCCGCTGCGGGCCCGGCCCGCCTGACCCGCCTGATCCTCCTGATGCGTCCGGCAGGTCCGGCAGGTCCGGCAGGTCCGGCAGGTCCGGGGTCCGGTCCGCCGCGGCGGCCTTGGTATCACTGGGCACTAGAGCACCGTCCGGAAGGTAGAGATGAAGCGGATCTGCAGCCACACGGTGACGTTCTCCCACAGGCCGGTGACGAGCAGCACCCCGACGACGAGCAGGATCACGCCTCCGATGACTTGGATGACACGACGGTGGGTGCGCAGCCAGTCGCTGGCCCGGCCGGCCTTCTCGTAGAGGGCTGCCATCGCAATGAACGGTAGCCCCAGCCCGAGGCAGTAGAACGCCGCGAGCGTCAGCCCGCGCGTGGCCGACCCCGCCTCGGCGCTGAGCGGGGCCGCCATGGCGAGGATCGCGCCGAGCGTCGGTCCCTGGCAGGCCGACCACCCGACGCCGAACACGGCGCCGAGCAGGGGCGCTCCGAGGAGCCCCGCCCGCGGGCGCCACGACGGGGCGAACGAGAGGTCCTTGCCGACACCGAGGAACATCAACCCGGCCCCGATGACGACGAAGCCACCGAGGCGCATCAGCAGCGTCTGGTGCTCACGCAGCGCGATTCCGATGACCGAGATGAGCCCGGCATAGACGAGGAAGACGGCGGTGAAGCCCAGGACGAAGAGCACCGCACCGAGCACGAGCCGGCCCCGCGAGCGTCGTTCCAGCTCGACGTCGGACAGTCCGGTCACGTAGCCGAGGAAGCCCGGCACGAGCGGCAGCACACAGGGTGAGGCGAACGACACGAACCCGGCCGCGATCGCAACCGCCGCGGCAACGACGATTGACCCGGTCGCGAGGTCACCACCCATCAGATCAGGCCGGCTCTGCCAGGACGTCGTCGATGAGGCCGAGCAGGGTCGTGCTCGTCACCGGGCCGGACACGCGCGCCGCGATCCGACCTGACGTGTCGAGCAGGAGGGTGGTCGGTGTCGCGACGACCCTCCCCTGCAGCGCCAGCAACGGGACTCCGCCGTCGTAGGCCAGCGACGGGAAGGTCACCCCGTTGGACTTGAGGAAGGCCAGTCCCGTCTCGGGGCTCTCGAGCTTGTCGAGGCCGAGGAAGGCCACCGGGTGCTTCTTGGCCTGGACGGTCTCCCACGCCTTCTGCAACTCGGGGGTCTCCTCGATGCACGGCGGGCACCACGAGCCCCACACGTTGAGGACCAGGACGTCCCCCGCGGCATCAGCCATCGCCCAGGGCTTTCCCTCGAGCGTCGTCCCGCTCAGGGCGACGGGGGCACCGCGCTGGTCGACCGGCACCTGCTCGATCGTGCCGTCGCCGGAGATGTAGTCCTTGCGGTCCCCGGCCTTGGCCTGCTCGGCCACCGAGTTGGGGTCGCTCGAGCACGCGGCCGTCACCGCGGTCAGACCGCCCGCCACGGCGATGGCACCCCAGCGCAGGGCCGTGCGCCGGTCGAGTTCGGCCATCAGGCCCCGACCGTTTTTGACGCGCGGGCGGCCAGCTCCGCGGCGGGCTCCGAGTAGGTGATCGAGACCAGCTCGTCCTCCTCGAAGAGCAGCGACGTCAGGGACGCCAGCGCACACTCGCGCTTGCGCGGGTCGTGCCACAGGCGCGCCCCGGCGAGTTTGTTGCGCGCCGTCCAGACCGGCAGCTGGTGCGACACGATCACTGCTTCATGCCCGTATGCCGCTCTCCGGGCGTCCTCGATCGCCGCGAGCATCCGCTGGGCGATCTCTTCGTAGGGCTCGCCCCACGACGGCTTGGTGATGTCGGTGAACTTGTGCCAGTTGCGCGGGTGGAGCAGGTCCTTCTTCGACACCTGCTGGCCCTCGAAGTAGTTGGCCGACTCGATGACCCGCGGGTCGATCTCGACGGTCAGCTTCATGGCTGCCGCGATCGGGGCCGCGGTCTCCTGCGCGCGCTCGAGCGGGGACGCGATGAGGTGCGTGATGTCGTTGGCCTTCAGGTGGGTGGCCACGACCGCGGCCATCTCGCGCCCCAGCTCCGACAGGTGGAAGCCCTCGAGGCGTCCATAGAGGATCCCGTCGGGGTTGTGCACCTCGCCATGACGCATCAGGTGCACGACCGTGCGCACCGGCGGGGCCGGGGAGGGGCTCGAGGTCATGGGCACAGTGTCTCAAACGGATGAGGCAGCACCCAATCCACTCCCTCCGATCAGCGCTGCCCACCCGTTTCAGCTCGGCTAGCAGGTGGTCGGCATCACGCCCGACCGCACCCTGGCGAAGGATTTCATCGTGCGCAAAGGGCCTGTCCGCTCTCGACGAGTGGGAGGCTTGGCCCCTTGCCGGACCCGACCTGACCGTGCTCGACACCCTGCTGGAAGACAAGGAACTGACCATGGACATCCTGCTCATCGCTGGATT
>JBDTAU010000421.1:0-5772 GCA_039924465.1 Dermatophilaceae bacterium | reverse complement strand
TGGTGGCGGGGCTACCTGTGGCCGCCGCCACGGTCGCGCCGCCCGACTACACGGGCCTGGTCACCGGGATGACCAACACGACCAAGACGATCGGTGGAGCGTTCGCCTCGAGCATCTTCGCGATCGCGCTCGCGTCCGCAGGGTCGATCGACTCGGAAGCCAGTGGCCACGCCTCGCTGTCCGGCTACCTCACGGTGTGGACGATCTGCGGCGTGACGGCGCTCGTGGCCTCGATCTTCCTGCTGGTCGTCTCACCGAGTCGGGTCCGACGATGAGCGCCGAGCGGCCCGCGATCGCCTACGTGGCCCTGGGCGGGACGATCGCCTCCCTGCCCGCGTCCGCAACTGGAGGAGGGGGTGGTGGTGAGTCTGGAGGTGGCTCCGGAGGTGGGCCCGGCGTCAGGCCGGCCCTGACCGCGGCTGACCTCGTCGCCGGAGTCCCCGAGCTCGAGGCCGTCGCAGACCTCGCAGCGCAGACCTTCCGGACGGTCTCCTCCTACGAGATCACCCTGCGCGACCTGCTCGACCTCGTGCCGCTGCTCCGGGCCGCCGTCGACGCCGGTGCGCGTGGAGTGGTGGTCAGCCAGGGCACGGACACGATCGAGGAGACCGCCTTCGTCCTCGACCTGCTCTGGGACCGGCCGGAGCCCGTCGTCGTCACCGGCGCGATGCGCAACCCGTCCCTGCCCGGTGCCGACGGCCCTGCGAACGTGCTCGCCTCGGTCCAGCTCGCCGCGCACCGGGATGCCCGCGATTGCGGGGTCCTGGTCTGCCTGGGCGATGAGGTCCACGCGGCGCGCTACGTCCACAAGGCGCACACCTCGAGCCCGTCGACGTTCCACTCGCCCGGTCTCGGACCGATCGGCTGGGTCGCCGAGGGGCGCCCTGTCATCGCGCTGCGACCCACCCGCAGGGCCCACCTCGACGTGGCCGGGGTGCGCGAGTCGGAGGAGTTGCCCAGGGTGCCGATCGTCAAGCTCGGACTCGGCGACGACGGCGTGCTGCTCGAGGCCGTCCGGGACCGCGGGTGCGATGGCGTCGTGATCGAGGGCCTGGGTGGGGGCCACGTCCCGGCCGCCACCCTGCCGTTCATCGCCGACCTGCTCGAGCGGGGTCCCGTGGTCCTGGCGTCGCGGACCGGGTCCGGCGAGGTCCTCGCGACGACCTACGGCTCACCCGGTGCCGAGATCGACCTGCTCGACCGAGGCGTCATCCGCGCCGGCGCACTCGACGGCCTCAAGGCTCGACTGCTGCTCATCCTGGTGATGGCCGCCGGGGGCGACCGGGCCCAGATCCTGGAGCTGTTCGCCCTCGTCGGCACGACGACCGGGCCGGTCGCGAGAGACTGAGTGCTTGTATGGGCCCATGCAGGTCGCTGCCGGCACGGCCCCTCCGGTGCAGCGGCTGCGCCGTGCGCGGCTCACCGTGTCCGGAACGCCCGTGGGCGAGGTCGGTGTCGTTGTCGTCTCGCCCACCGGCACCCGCCGGGCGGACCCGCTCCCGCTGCTGCTCGTCCACGACGGGCCGGAGTACTCGAGGCGGGCCCACCTCAGCAGCAGCATCGCCCGAGCGGTCGCTGCGGGCCGGATCCCGCGCACCAGGATCGCCCTGCTCGAGCCCGGCGTGCGCAACGACCGCTACTCGGCGAACGTGGACTACGCCACGACCCTGACCCAGCACGTGCTCCCGAGGGTGACGGCGGCATACGGCATCGTCGGGAAGCCGGTGCTCATGGGGGCCAGCCTCGGAGCCCTCGCTGCCCTGGAGGCGGCCTGGCTGCGCCCCGGCACGTTCGGCGGACTCTTCCTCCAGTCGGGCTCCTTCTTCGTGCGCGGCCTCGATGACGAGGAGGGCTTCACCTACTGGGACCGGGTCACGGACTGGGTGGCCCTGGTCCGACGGGCCCGGCGGCGGCGGATCCTCGCGCCCATCGTCATGACGTGCGGACGGGACGAGGGGAACCTGCGCAACAACCGCAGGATGGCCCAGACCCTGGCCCGGCACGGCCACGACGTGACCTTTCACGAGATCCCGGGTGGGCACAACTGGCCCTCGTGGGAGTCGGCCTACGACCCGTATCTCTTCGATCTGCTCGGCCACGCGGATTGAGCACTGGCACAGGGGGCGACAGGCAGGCGACTTCCTGCAAGGATCGGCACCGCCCCCCTGACGTCCAAGGAGTCGATGATGACCGAAGCGAAGACCCATCTGATCGGACTGATGCTCGGGGCGGAGGAGGACTGGCCCACCGCCTTCGAGGCGCTCCTGGCCCTCGTCGGACCCATCACCGATGACGACGGGGTCACGCATGAGATGACCAGCGAGCGACTGACGATCGAGCCCTTCGACCTGCGCCAGCCAGTGCGCCCCGCCCTGGTCATCGACCGCCTCGCCTACTGGTACTACCACCCGCGCGAGTGGCTCAAGAAGGCCGCGCTGGTCAACGACACCTACCTGCTCAACAGCCCCTTCACCTTCCAGTCGATGGAGAAGCACAGTGCCTACTGCGCGCTGATGCGGCTCGGCCTCAAGGTGCCCCAGACGATCCTCGTGCCCTACAAGAATCCGGTCGACAACGTGCGGTGGGCCTACACCTCGGCGAAGTACAACAAGTCCTTCGACCTGAAGAAGATCGCGAACGACCTCGGTTACCCGCTCTACATGAAGCCCTTCGACGGTGGCGGCTGGCGCGGGGTGTCCCGGATCAACGACGAGACGGACCTGATCCACGCCTATGACGCGTCGGGCGAGATGCTGATGCACCTCCAGTCGACGATCGAGTACGAGCACTTCGCTCGGGCCCTGACGATCGGGGCCGAGACGATGGTGATGGACTTCCGTCCGGAGCAGCCGATGCACAACCGGTATGCCGTCAGCTACAACTTCCTCAGCCCCTCGGCCGGCAAGCAGACCGCGGCCATCAGCCGCATCGTCAACGCGATGTTCGGCTGGGAGTTCAACTCGTGCGAAATGCTCGTCAAGGGCGACGACGTCTATCCCATCGACTACGCCAACGCCTGCCCCGATGTCGCCGTGACCTCATTGCACTACTACTTCCCGTGGGCCATCAAGGCGCTGGTGCGCTGGTCGGCCTTCTGCCTGGTCACCGGACGCAAGGGGCGGGTCGACCTCGAGACCCGGCGCTACTTCGACGTCGCCGATCGCACGGACCTGACCGAGGAGCAGAAACTCGATGAATACCTCGCGATCGCTGATGAGTACCTGCAGGCGGACGTCTACAGCGACTGGTGTGCCACCCACCTCGGCCATTTTGACGCGGCCGCCCTGACGTGGTTCCAGTCCGATGACTTCACGCGGCTCTTGCGCTCCACCGTCGACGCGACCTACCCGGCGCACGAGCGAGACCGCTTCATGGCCCATTTCGGGGGCCTGGTCGGGCTCTGGGTCCAGGACGAGACCGCCCGCCTGGCTGCTGCGGTCTGAGGTGCTGGCGCTCAGCCGCTGCTGTTGCTCAGACCTACCAGCAGGTTGATCGTGGCCGCGATGACGATCGTGCCGTAGAGGTAGGCGAGCAACGTGTGACCGAGCACGACGCGACGGATCTGCGAGGACCTGAGGTCCGTGTCGGAGACCTGGTAGGCCATGCCGAGGTTGAAGGAGAAGTAGGCGAAGTCGGAGAAGGTCGGGTCTTCGTCCTGGTTGAAGTCGATCGGCGGGTCGATGGCGGAGAAGTAGACGCGGGCATAGCGCAACACGTAGATGGTGTGGACGCAGAGCCATCCCACTGCCACCGTCCCGACCCCGATCAGCGGGTCGACCTCTCGCGCGGAGCCCGTGACGTGGTTGCCGAGGAGGAGCACGCCGACCCCGCCCAGACTGGCCAGGCCGATGACGATCACGACGACGTCGTACCAGGCCGCATCCGGGTCGCGGCCCTCGACCCGCTGGCGGGTGGCCGGCGCGTCATGGCCGAGCAGGTGGATCAGCAACGGCACCGCGAAGGCCACCCCGGCGATGATGAAGCCGAAGAGGAACCGCGGCAGCACGCCCGTCGCGGAGCCCAGGGGCACGACGAATCCGGCGACCACCCCGAGCACGGCGGCGATGGCGAGACGATGACGAATCGTGGGCACGTAGCGGAGGTTACCCCGGCTTGGCCCGACTAGGATGAGTGGCTGTGCCCACCCGACCCGACCCCGCCCCCGGCCTGGGGACGGGTGCCTCACTGGGGCGCGGCAGACGACTGCTCAGGGCAGTCACCTACGGCGTGGTCTTCGCGGTGCCGATCGGGCTGCTCGCGTTCGTCGTCCGGGAGAAGTTCCTTCCGGTCATCGAGTTCGACCAGGCTGTGGTCCGGGCCGCCACGGACGTCACCCGCGCCAACCCCGGGCTGCGGACGGCCCTGCTCGCGTGGCAGGAGGTGACCCAGCCCAGGTGGCTGTACATCGCCGCGACGGCCGTGTGTGTCATCGTGTGGCGCCGTCACCGGCTCACCACCCGAGCGGCCTGGGCCTTCGTCACGATGATGGTGGCGTGGAACTTGCAACTCGTCCTCAAGGTCGTCGTGCAGCGCGCGCGCCCCGTCATCAGTGACCCCGTCTCGCACGCGCCGGGCTGGAGCTTCCCGTCCGGGCACGCCGCCAACGCGGCCGCCATCGCCGCCGTGCTCCTGCTGCTCGTGTGGCCCCTCTGTGGTCCGGCGGCCCGGCGTGTCCTCGTCGCCGTCGCGGCGGTGGTCGTCGCGATCACCATGGCCGACCGGGTGTTCCTCGGCGTGCACTTCCCGTCCGACGTGGTGGCCGGCCTGCTCTTCGGCAGCGGCCTCGCCATTGCCTCCTACATCGGCTACCTCGGGTGGAACCCGAGCAGCCCCGACGCGCCGCCGCCGCCCGAGGGCACGGTCGGCCCCGAATCTCCGAAAGGCACCTCATGATTGATCTCTCCCTGCGCCGCTGGGTTCTCGACCCGTCCGCTCCCTCGCTCGGTCAGGCTGCTCGCGACCTGGCCCTGCGCGTCCTCGCGCCGGCCGTCGTGCTCTTCGCCGTGATCCTCGGTATCGGGTGGATCGTCGTCGGACCGCTGAACAACCTGCCCGCCGAGACAGAGATCAACGTCGACCTCGAAGAGGCGCGCACGTCGTTCTGGAACTCGGTGACCCAGGTGTGGTCGCACCTCGGCAACACCGAGATCATCATCGGCGTCTGCGCCGTGGTCGTCGCCATCGTGTGGTGGCGCACCCGGCAGTGGTGGTACGCGGTGGTCCCCGCCATCGCGATCGCCGTCCAGGCGACGGTCTTCGTCATCGCGTCCGCCATCGTCGGTCGGAACCGCCCGGATGTCCCGCACCTCGACCCGGCTCCGCCGACGTCGAGCTACCCGAGTGGTCACGTGGGCGCCTCGGTCGCGCTCTACCTGTCATTCGCTCTCATGGCCCAGCGGATCGAGCGGGTCTGGCTGCGTCAGGTCGTGACGGTCATCTGCGCCGTCATCCCGTTCCTCGTCGCCTATGCGCGGTTGTACCGAGGCATGCACCACCTCGTCGACGTCCTCGTCGGTGCGCTGAACGGCATCGTGTGTGCGCTGCTGGCCTGGCACTGGCTGCGCCGGCGTGGCAAGGACGGCCCGGTGTCCGAGACGAGCTCAGACGCGCGCGTAGCGTGAGCGAGCGAACGAGTAGAGTCCGTAGGCGATCAGGCCGAGCGCGACGACGGTGAGCAGGACCTTGCCGAAGGGCGCCTCGAGCAGCGTGCGCAGGGCGCCGTCGAGTCCAGTGGCTTTCTTCGGGTCGTTGCGCAGGGCGGCGAGGCCGAAG
>JBDTAU010000420.1:0-2570 GCA_039924465.1 Dermatophilaceae bacterium | reverse complement strand
TTGATCAGTTCTGGTACCAATATTTTTGCAGCGGTGACCGAGCCGGCACCCGGGATAGAGCTGACTCCGTAGAGGAAGAGCGCCAGCCCCGGGGACAGCAGGAGCATCCCGATGACATCGAACGACTCCGACGGCTCCGGCGTATCAGGCTTGAGGGCCCAGATCGAGTAGAGAACGGCAATGATGCCGATCGGCACGTTGATGAGGAAGATCCAGTGCCACGTCGCGACCTGGATGAGCCAGCCACCGAGGATCGGACCGAAGATCGGGCCGAGCAGCATGGGCACGCCGAGGATCGCCATGAGCCGGCCCATGCGGGCCGGGCCCGCGGCCCTGGTCATGATCGTCATCCCGAGCGGCATCAGCATGCCACCACCGAGCCCCTGCAGGACCCGGAAGGCGATGAGCACCCCAACGGTGTTGGCGGTGGCGCAGAGCGCGGAGCCGATGGTGAACAGGATCAGGGCCAAGATGTAGAGCCGCTTGGTCCCGAAGCGGTCAGCCGCCCAACCGGTCAGGGGGATGACGGTGGCGAGCGCCAAGGTGTAGGCCGTGACCGTCCACGCCACGGTCGCGTAGGCGACCGGGTGGGCGGGGTCGGTCGCGAAGGCGTTCTGGAAGGTCGGGAGCGCGATGTTGACGACGGTGATGTCGAGGATCGACATGATGGCTCCGAGGACGACGACGCCGGCCACCTTGAGCACGGCGCCGTCGATCTTCTCGGGATAGTCGATGGGGGCAGAATACGAGGACACGCGGAAAGCTCCGGTTCAGTCTGGGGAGACACGGCGCCCGAGCCGTGGCGGCGGGAGAACCCGCACCCAACAGTGTGCACCCGTACGGGGGCACCCCCGCAAATCCGGATGCCGCCTCGGAGGAGTCACGGGCCGTCAGCCCCAAGATTGAATGCGACTCCGGGTCACTGGTGGGACGGGGTGCGAGGCTGTTTGCCGCGCACCACCTGGGTGACCGCGATCTTGTCGTGCAGTGTCTGGCGCTTGTCGTCCCACAGGGGGAAGAGACCATCCAGGAGGGCGAGCAGACCATAGAAACCTGAGATCGCCGGGATGATCTGGACGATCGCGAGCAACCGACGCTTGATGGCCGTGGTCAGGTCGAGCGGGCCCGGCCGGTCCACCCGACGCACACTGATGCCGACCATCATCTTGCCCGGGGTCTGGCCGCTCCAGGTCCAGAACGCGATGGCATAGATCGTCACGGTGAGATAGCTGACCAGTCCGACGAGGGCGATGGTCCCCGAGGCCTGGGTGATGCTGCTGGTGATCGCGTCGGTGTCGTTGTTCTCTATCGCCTGGCCGAGCTGCTCAAGGAGCCTCGAGTAGTCCGGGACGAGGAGTTGCGTCAGGATCGCGATCAAGATGAGCAGGATGACGCCATCGATGAGCCACGCCGAGAGACGCCGACCCCACGACGCGAGGGGGACCCCGTCGGCCGTGGTGGCGATCGCGTGCATCCAGTTCGTGTTCACGGGTGCCTGCGGGAACTGCGACGCTCCCTGACCCCAAGCGCCACCGCCGTGCTGGACCGGGGGTTGGGCAGCCGGCGCCTGAGGAATGGCCGGGCTGCCGGTTGGTGCCTGCGGGATGGTCGGCTGCGAGGACCGCGGCGCCTTCTTCGGGGTGGTGTGGTTGCTCCACATCACCCCGTCCCAGTACCGGAGCAGGTCGGGGTCGCTCGGGTCCTCGTACCACCCGGAGGGCTGTTGGCTCATGACACAACTCTGCCACGAAGCGACGACGCCCCGGACCAGGCGGCCGGGGCGTCGAGCACTGGCGGAGTCAGAGGTTGCCCCGCTTGTCCTGCTCGCGCTCGATCGACTCGAAGAGCGCCTTGAAGTTGCCCTTGCCGAAGCCGAGCGACCCGTGCCGCTCGATGACCTCGATGAACACGGTCGGGCGGTCCCCGATCGGCTTGGTGAAGATCTGCAGCAGGTAGCCGTCCTCGTCCCGGTCGACGAGGATCTTGCGCTTCTTGAGCTCCTCGATCGGCACGTGAACCTCACCGATGCGGGCCCGCAGCTCCGGGTCGTCGTAGTAGGAGTCCGGCGTGTCGAGGAACTCGACACCCTCCGCGCGCAGGGCATCGACGGAGCCCAGGATGTCGTTGGTCGCGACCGCCAGGTGCTGAGCACCCGGTCCGCGATAGAAGTCGAGGTACTCGTCGATCTGGCTCTTGCGCTTGGCGATCGCCGGCTCGTTGAGCGGGAACTTGACCCGGTGGTTGCCGTTGGCTACGACCTTGGACATCAGCGCCGAGTAGTCGGTGGCGATGTCGTCACCGATGAACTCGGCCATGTTCACGAAGCCCATGACCTTGTTGTAGAAGCCCACCCAGTCGTCCATCTTGCCGAGCTCGACGTTGCCGACGATGTGGTCGAGGGCCTGGAACAGCCGCTTCGGCTGGCCGTCGCGCCGCGCGATCCGGCTGGTGCGGGCGACGTAGCCCGGCAGGTAGGGGCCGTCATAGCCCGACCGGTCGATGAGCGTGTGGCGGGTCTCGCCATAGGTCGCGATCGCTGCGATCCGGACGGTGCCGTGCTCGTCGGACTC
>JBDTAU010000419.1:0-7734 GCA_039924465.1 Dermatophilaceae bacterium | reverse complement strand
TGCTCGTTGAGACGACGACCGCCAGGACGCCCGCGGCGACGGTGACCGCGAAGGCTGGACCGTGCCCGCCCCAGTCCGCGAGCCGCCCGGCGATCGCCGCCCCGATCGCGTAGCCGAGGCCGGTCGCGGCGGCCAGCAGCGTCATCGCCGCCCCCGTGCGTGACGGCGGTGTGATCCGCTCGCCGAGGGTGAACGTCGTGATCATGTAGGGCGCGACGCTGAAGCCGAGGATGAGCAGGACCGGCGCGAGGCCGCCGAGCGACCCGACGCGCAGCAGCGGCAGGGACAGCAGGAGCAGGGCCGCGGCGAACCACGCGATGCGATCGGGGAGGGCGAAGCGCTCGGGGACGGCCGCCATCGAGAGCCCGGCCACGACACTGCCGACGCCCAGGAGCGCATGGAAGTAACCGGTGAGCCCGGGCTGGCCGGCAGCGGTGGCCAGGACCGTCGTGCCGGTCTGCACGGATCCGAAGACCATGCCGATGACCAGTTGTGACCCGCAGAGCGCGAGCAGGGCGGGGCCGAGGAGCCGACCGGTCAGGGCCGCGGCGGCCGAGGTGACGGTGTGGGTCAGGCGGGCCGAGTCGTGCAGGGCGAAGAGCGTGCCGAAGACGGCGAGGAGTCCCGCGGCTGCGGCCAGCGCCGCCGTCGGGCTGGCGAGTGAGACGCCGACGCCGATGAGGGCCGGGCCCAGGACGAAGGAGGCCTCGTCAGCGGCTCCCTCGTAGGAGAAGGCGGTGTTGACCAGGCGGGGTTGGTGGTGGCCGGTGCGCGCGGTGATGGGGCGCCACCGGACCCGGGCCATCGGGCCGATCTGGGGGAGGAGGAAGCCGGCCATGGCACTCGCCACCGCCGACCAGCCCCACGGGAGAGCGGAATTCGCGGTGATCAGCAGGACGGCGAGCGCGGCGGCAGCGCCGAGCGACTGGATGGTGACGACCTTGCGCTGCCCCAGGCGGTCGGACCAGCCGCCCCAGACCGGGGCGCCGACCGCGTTGGTCACGGCGAGCGCGCCGGCGCAGGCTCCGCCGGCGCCGTAGGACCCGGTGGTGCCGGTGATGAGCAGGAGCGTGCCCAGCTGGCTCATGGCGAGCGGGAGGCGGGCGAGGAAGGCGACGAGCACGTAGGTGGGGCCGGTCAGGCCGAACAACCTGCGATACGAGGCAAGGGGGGACACAGAGCGACTCCGGGGTGCAGTGATCGAGTGCGCATCTTCCCACCCAACAGATACGCCAAGGCCCTGTGCTGGGCCCCAGTCTACCGGGTCCGTGAGGAGGGGCCGGACGATGAACGGGACCTCACTGGCGGTCGCGCGCCGGTGGGCGCAGCGACCACCGGTGGATGACCTCGATCACTGCGCCCCCGAGGACGCCGACGGCCAGCGACTGCCAGATCAGGGCGAGCGGGGCGTCGAAGGTGAAGAAGGTGCGCGCGGCGGGCAGGGCGAAGGCGAGGACCGCGAGGGTCACCATGGCGGCGAGCAGGGCGCCCTTCCACAGCCGGAAGGGCCGGGACAGGGTCACGAGGATCCAGAAGAAGACGACGAGCAGGGTGATGGTCGCGCCGGTCCCCGGCTGCCAGCAGGCGACGTCGACCGCGCCCGTTCCGTCGAACAGGCCGCACCGGGTGGCGAACTCGTCCGGTGGCACGCCGTAGTTGCGGCCCGCGACGAGGTAGGAGGCGATGACCGCGAGCCCGGCGACACCTCCGGCCGGCACGGCGAAGCGCAGGATCCGACCGAGGAAGCCGGGGACGTAGCGGCGCCGGTTGGGCCCGAGGGCGAGAAAGAAGGCGGGGATGCCAATCGTCACGGTCGAGACCAGCGTCAGGTGCCGCGGCAGGAAGGGGAACGGCAGCGCGGCGAGGGCCGCGGCAACGATGGCGACCAGGCTCATCGCGTTCTTGGCGACAAACAGGTTGGCGACCCGCTCGACGTTGGCGATGACCCGGCGGCCCTCGGCCAGGACCCTGGGCATGTGGGCGAATTGGTTGTCGAGTAGGACGAGCTCGGCGACGGCCTTGGTCGCTTGCGCGCCGTTGCCCATGGCCACGCCGATGTCGGCGTCCTTGAGGGCGAGGGCGTCGTTGACCCCGTCGCCGGTCATCGCCACCACGTGACCGTCCGCCTGCAGGGCATGGACGAAGGCTCGCTTCTGCTCCGGTGAGACCCGGCCGAAGACCGTGGTGCGGGCCAGGATCTCGCGCAACTGATCGGGGTCGTCGCCGAGCGTGCGGGCATCGACCGGCTCACCGACGTCGATCCCGATGTCGCGGGCGACCGCGGCCACGGTGCGTGGGTTGTCGCCCGAGATCACCTTGATGACGATGCCCTCCTGCGCCAGGTAGGCGAAGGTCTCGCGGGCGTCGGGGCGGATCTCCTCGGACAGCGTGATGATGGCGGCCGGGGTCAGGTCCGCGGGCAGGACCGGTGCATCGAGGTGCTCGTCGCTGCGGGCGATGAGCAGGACGCGACGACCACTCTCCGCGAGCTCGGCCACTCTCTCGCGTGCCTCGACAGCCTCCTCGGGGAGCAGCACCTCGGGGGCGCCCAGCACCCACGTCGCCTGGTCCTCGAAGCAGGCAGCGCTCCACTTGCGGGCGGAGTGGAAGGGGATGGTCGCCGTGCGTCGCCACCCGGGGGCCGGCAGGGCGGCCCCGAGGGCGACCAGCGTGCCGTTGGCGTTGGGGTCATCAGCGAGCGCGCCCAGAGCGCAGCGGATCTCGTCCGCATCGTGCCCGGGGAAGGCCTCGATGTCCTCGTAGGCGATGTCTCCGGTGGTGAGGGTGCCGGTCTTGTCGACGCAGATGACGTCGACGCGGGCCAGCCCCTCGACCGCCGGCAACTGCTGCACCAGCACCTGCTGCCGCGTCAGCTGGACCGCGGCCAGCAGGAAGGCGACCGACGTCAGCAGGACCAGGCCCTCCGGGACCAGGCCCACCAGCCCGGCAGCGGAGCGGATGACCACCGCCTGCCAGCCCTGCTCCCCGACCGTCCTCCACTGGGACCAGATCTGCAGTGGCGTCGCGACGAGGATGACCCACGTGATGTACTTCAGCAGGAGGTTGATCGAGGACTGGATCTCGGAGTGGGTGCGGGTGAATCTCCTTGCCTCAGAGGCGATCCGGTTGACGTAGGCATCGGCCCCGATAGCCTGGGCGTGGAGCCTGCCGCCGCCGGCGACGACGCTGGTGCCGGAGCGGATCGCGTCCCCAGCACGGTGCGGCACCGGGTCGGCCTCGCCGGTGAGGTTGGCCTCGTTGAGCTCGAGACCGGCGGAGCTCAGCAGGGTGCCGTCAGCGGGCACCTCGTCGCCGGTGCGCAGCTCGATCAGGTCATCGAGCACGACCTCGGCCGTCGGGATCTCCACGACCGTGCCGTCGCGCACCACCCGCGCGGTCGGGGCGTGCAGCAGTGCCAGCTGGTCGAGTTTGCGCTTGGCCAGATACTCCTGGACGATCCCGATCCCGGAGTTGACGACGAGGATGATGCCGAAGAGGCCATCGGCGAAGGACCCGGTCGTCATCACGAGGATGAAGAGCGCCCCGAGGATGGCGTTGAAGCGGGTGAGGACGTTGGCCCGCACGATCTCGCTGACCGAGCGGGAGGTGCGCTCGGTGAGCTGGTTGACCTCGCCACGCGCCACGCGTTCGGCGACCTCGACCCCCGTCAGCCCGGTCTCGCGAATCGTGTGGACTTCGCTGATCTCGGCCCCATTCGGTGTCGTCACGCCGCCATTGTCGTATGCCGCCCTCCCGCGCCGCAGCACGGCCCCTGCGGACGCGAGGTGGCTCGGCGGCATACGGCCTCAGGTGTGGGGGTGTTTGCCGTGGAATGCACCGTTGTCGCGGGTGCCCTCGAACGTGGGATGATGGCCCGCGTGACTGACAGCATCCAGCGAGCTCGCGCGACCACCGCCTCCTACTCGATCACCATGCGGATCCACGCCGGAACCGACCCTCGGATCATCGGGGCGCTCGCGGTCAAGGTCGCCGACGGTGGCGGGATCACCACGGCCCTCGACATCGTCGACTCCACCGCGGACAGCCTCGTCATCGACCTCACCTGCTCGGCCTCGGACGCCGATCACGCGAGTGAGCTGGTCGATGCCGTCGAGACGCTCGAGGGTGTCCACGTTCACAAGGTCTCCGACCGTGTCTTCCTGCTGCACCTCGGCGGCAAGATCGGCGTGCAGTCCAAGGTCAACCTGCGCAACCGGCAGGACCTGGCGATGGCCTACACCCCGGGTGTCGGGCGGGTCAGCCAGGCGCTCTTCGAGCACCCGGAGGACGTGCGTCGGCTCACCATCAAGGGCAACACGGTCGCTGTCGTCACCGACGGCACGGCGGTCCTCGGGCTCGGGGACATCGGGCCGGAGGCGGCCCTGCCCGTCATGGAGGGCAAGGCGGCCCTCTTCAAGCGGTTCGCCGACATCGATGCCTGGCCGATCTGCCTCGACACGAAGGATGTCGACGAGATCGTGCGGACCGTCGAGCTGATCGCCCCCGGCTTCGGGGGCATCAACCTTGAGGACATCTCGTCCCCGCGCTGCTTCGAGATCGAGGCCAAGCTGCGCGAACGCCTCGACATCCCGGTCTTCCACGACGACCAGCACGGGACCGCGATCGTCGTGCTCGCCGCTCTCAAGAACGCGCTGCGGGTCATCGACATGACCCTGCCCGAGGCCAAGATCATCGTGTCCGGCGGCGGCGCGGCCGGCTCCGCGATCGTCGAGCTGCTGCTGGCGGCGGGAGCGTTCGACGTCACCGTCTCGGACCGTCCCGGGCTGCTCAACCGGGCCGACGAGTCCCTCACGCCGCAGTGGAAGGCCCTCGCCGAGAAGACCAACCCGCGCGGCCTCACCGGGACGTTGCGCGACGGGCTGCAGGGAGCCGACGTCTTCATCGGCGTCAGCGCCCCCAACATCCTCAAGCCGGACTGGATCGATGAGATGGCGCCGGAGCGGATCGTGTTCGCCCTCGCCAACCCGGATCCCGAGGTCGACATCTATGAGGCGACCCAGCGGGCGACCGTCGTCGCGTCGGGCCGCAGCGACTACCCCAACCAGATCAACAACGTGCTCGCCTTCCCCGGGGTCTTCCGGGGTCTGCTCGATGCGCGGGCGTCCGACGTGACGACCGAGATGCTGATCAGCGCGGCGAACGCCATCTCCTCGGTGGTCGGTGACGAGCAGCTCAACCCGAGCTACATCATCCCGAGCGTCTTCCACCCCGACATGGCCGCGATCGTCGCCAAGGCGATCGTCTCCAGTGTGCCCAAGGCCCCCGAGACGCACCCCCAGATCAACGAGGCCGCCGAGCCGGTCGTCGAGTCCTGACCCGGGCTCGGGCCGGTCTACCTGACCTGCACCCCGCGCCACGTGTCGCGGGCCCACCCCACACCGCCTGAGCCGCTCCCACCCGAAAGCTGAACCTCCCCGTATGACCGCCCAGCCCGCGCCGACAGCACGGTTCCGCGTCGACAGTCGGCGGGCCTGGCTGGTGTGGGGCGCCGCGATCTCGGTCTACGTGCTGGCCGTGTTCCACCGGACCTCGCTCGGGGTGGCCGGCCTGCAGGCGGCCGAGCGCTTCCACATCAGCTCGTCACAACTGTCGACCTTCACCATCCTGCAGGTCTTCGTCTATGCGGCGATGCAACTCCCGGTCGGGGCGCTGCTCGACCGTTTCGGGTCCAAGAAGCTCCTCGGGGTCGGCCTGACCCTGCTGACGATCGCTCAGTTCACCTTCGCCTTCGTCGACTCGTTCGCGGCCGCGCTGGCCTGCCGGGTGCTGCTCGGCATCGGCGACTCCATGGTCTTCGTGGCCGTGCTGCGCCTGGCCGCCCTGTGGTTCTCCCCACGGCGCACCCCGATGGTCACCCAACTGACCGGGCTGCTGGGCCAGATCGGCGCGCTCGCTGCAGCCGGGCCGCTGGCCCTGGCGCTCGAACGCTTCGGTTGGACGGCGTCCTACGCGGTCTCCGCCAGCGTTGGCGTCCTCACCGGCATCCTGCTCGTCCTCGTCGTCAAGGACAGTCCCGCGGCGGACCAGCACCGGGACGAGCTCAAGCTGCGGGCCATGGCCCGCACGCTCAAGCAGGCCTGGCTGGTGCCCGGGACCCGGCTCGGGCTGTGGGTGCACTTCACGTCGCAGTTCGCCTCCAACATGTTCACGATGCTCTGGGGCTTCCCGTTCCTCGTCTCGGGGGAGGGCCTCTCGCCCGGCGTAGCCAGCGTGCTGCTCATGATCATGATCGGCACGTCGATGGTGATGGGCCCGGTCGTCGGGGCCCTGACGATGCGCTACCCCTTCTCCCGGAGCACGCTGGTGCTCGGCATCGTCGCCGTTGCCGTCGTGGCGTGGACCGTCGTGCTGGCCTGGCCCGGCCCGGCGCCGCTCTGGCTGCTGGTCCTGCTCGTGGTCGCCATCGCCGTGGGTGGTCCGGGCTCGATGATCGGCTTCGACATGGCCCGCACGTTCAACCCGCCGACCCGGCTCGGCAGCGCCTCCGGGATCGTCAACACCGGCGGCTTCGTCGCGACCCTGACCGCGGTGGCGCTGGTCGGCGTCGTCCTGGACCACGTCGCTCCGGGCGGCCCCTCGACGTGGGACAACCACGCCTTCCGGTTGGCGATGCTCGTGCAGTACCCGGTGTGGATCCTCGGGGTCGGCATGACGGTCCGCTACCGCCGGAAGACCCGACAGGCCGCCCTCGAGTCCGACCCCGAGGCCTACGCCGCCATGCAGGCCGGACGGCAGGCCAACTTCTTCCACTGACCCCCCCCAACTCGAGTGGCCTCGTCGTCCACAGGGCGTCCGCACCCTCCCGGTCGAGTGGCCTCGTCGTCCACAGGGGCTCGGCGTGGCCCGCAGCCCTACGCTGGACTGATGGCGACGTGGTGCGACGTGTGTGAATTGGGCCGGCGCCTCCCGGGGTCCGTGCTGGGTCAGGCGCACGGGGGGTCACCAGCCTGGTACGCCGGACGGCATCCCTTCGCACGGTTGCGCTGGGACCATGATGGCCGCGAACTGGTCCAGGTGTGGACCGGGGAGATGGACACCGAACTGGCCCTGTCCGAACGCCGAGACACGTTCGTCCGCATCGATACCTTCCGTTTCCGGGTGACGCTGTGGGCTCGGCTGGACCGGCTCGAGCATCGTGAGCTCGCCGAATTGGTTCTTGACTCGTACGACATCAGGGGCGGGCTCCGTCGCCGAGGTGAGGTGGGTCTCGAGACCCTGCTCGAATGATGCGCTCTGCCGCTCGGGACTTTATCGGTGATGTGCAGAGACTGCGGTTTGGGGCGCCCGTGGGGGTTCGCCGAGCAACTTCTGCCCCGAAGCGCAGCCGATCTCATGAAGCTCAGCCTATTCGAATAGGCGGAGCAGCGGTCGGGGAGCGGGCGCTGGTGGGTCACTCAGCGGCATACGGGCTTGTGGAGGACGGGGCCACTCGACCGGGAGGGTGGGCGCCCTGGACCCGCGATTCGATGTAGGTGCGCGTCATATGCGACGCGCACATACATCGAATCGGGGCGGGGCGAATCGGGGCGGGGCGGGGCGGGGAGGGTGCGGGGGTCAGGAGGGGTCAGGAGTCGCCGACGGTGAGAGCTTCCGCCTCGAGTTCGGAGCCGGCGTGCTCTGCCCCGTGCTCGGGCGCGGCATCAAGGGAGTTGATGAGGCTCTTGGCCGTCAGCAGCACGACGACGGCGAGGATGACGGCGCTGGAGCCCACCC
>JBDTAU010000418.1:0-3504 GCA_039924465.1 Dermatophilaceae bacterium | reverse complement strand
GGCCAGAGCACGGTGGACCCGACGGGAAGCAGGACCTGCACCGCCATCGGGAGGGCGCTGGTCGGGTCCGCCGGATCGATCGTGAGCCCCCGTTCGGTGCGGGCGGTCCTCATGACAGGGCCACCGCTCGGCGGTCGGCGGATCGTCCGCGCCGGGACCGTCCGGTCGCGCCGGTCGACCGGTTGGAGGTGGATGACTCACCAGATGTGGTTGACCCGCCGGAGTACACCGAGTCGAGCACCTGGCACAGGGTGGCCGGGTCGTAGCGACTCCCGAGGTGGGCTCGGGCCGCCACGGCCCACCGGCGCGCCTCGTCCGGGTGGGCCAGCGCATAATCGAGAGCTCGGCCGAGCAGGTCCGGTCGGGCTGGCGGCACCAGGAGCCCGGTCTCGCCGGGGATGACGACGTCGGGCACCGCATTGACCGCGGTTGCCACGACGGGCACCCCGCACTGCTGAGCCTCGACGATCGCGCAGGGCAGTCCCTCGTAGCGGCTCGCCATCGCGAAGACGTCGAAGGCCGGCAACAGCTCGGGCACATCGTCTCGGTTGCCCAGCAGACGAACCCGGTCGGAGATCCCCAGGGCCGCAGCGGTCCGGGCCGCCTGATCTGCGAGCTCCCCACCCCCGACCCAGACGAGGATCGCAGGGCGCTCCAGCCGTTGCATCGCCTGGAGCAGGTGCTCAGGGGCCTTCTGGTAGTCGAGTCGACCGACCGTGCCCACCACGAGCGCGTCCTCCGGGAGATCGAGGATGGCTCGGGCCCGGGTCCGCGTCTGCGCCGACAGATAGACCGTGGGTGGCTCCACGGCAGGTCCGATGGTGTGCAGCTGCTCCGGGAGGGCGATCCCCCGGCGGAGAGCCTCGACGGCGACACCGGTCCCTACGGCGAGGTAGGCATCGGTGATTCGTGACAGCCGACGCTCGATGGCGACGTAGGCCGTGTGCGGGGCCCAGCTCTGGAAGTCGTGGAAGGGGAAACCGTGGAGGGTGTGCACGATCCGCTCAACACCCACCGAGTACGCCGCGAGTCGTCCGAGTGCTCCGGCCTTCGCGCTGTGGGTGTGCACGACGTCGATCTGTCGCTCGCGCAGCAACCGGCGCAGCCCTTCGAGGGCGTGCACGTCGTCCCTGGGGCTGATCGGCGAGCGCAAGGACTCGAGGACGCACACCTCGACTCCGTGCCGCCGCGCCTCGTCGAGCAGCGGTCCGGTGCTCGTCCCGGTCACGAGAATGCTGGCGTAGCGCTCTGGGTCGAGGCCGATCGCACCCCGGACCACGACCCCGCCGGCCCCGGCGATGCAGCGCGTCACGATGTGGGCCACTCGGCGAGTCACCGTGATCGCCGGCCCTTCTGCCCGGCCGCTTCCATCTGCCCCGTGCCACCGGCACACCGAGCGACGATCTCGTCCAATGTCGTGCCGCGGGCGCCGAGCACGGCCTCGTAGCACGGGACGGATCGCGCCAGCGTGTCGCTGACGGTGCTGATGGATGGATGGGCCGGCCCCCGACCGAGGCCCAGAGCGAGCGTGGCGGCGAAGGCCCAGTAGCGGCGTAGTTCCCCAGCGGCGTAGGTCCCCGCCGTCAACTCCCGAGCGGCCTCGTCGGGCGCCGTGCGGTGGACCTGCAGCGCGCCCGTCCCCCCACGTCGCAGCACGATGATTCGCTGGGGCGCCAAGGACGGCGTGCGACGTTCCCATGGCTGCTCACGGCGGCCATGCGGCATACGTCGGCCCGTGCCCTGCTCGGCGCGGGTCGGCTCGAGCAGTCCGTGCACGGTGCGGGCGTCGGCGGCGCAGACGTTGTCGCTGACCGCGATGTCGGTCGGCGCCAAGGTGGCCAGCAGCGTGGACTTGCCGACACCTCCGGGCCCGGCGAGCAGCACCCCGATCCCACCGACCCGGGCGGCGGAGACGTGCAGTGGCACGAGTCCACGCACGCCGGCCCACCACAGCGCAGGGTATTGGATCAGCGCCGCGCGGTGGAGCAGGATCCGGCGATCCGGGGCGAGGGCGCCGAGCCCCCGGTGCTGCCAGGTGGGGTGCGGCCAGGCGATGACGTGCAGGGTCTCGTCCGAGATCCACAGGTGCAGGTCCAGTCCGCTGCCGCAGGCATCGGTGAGCAGGAGCCCCCCGGCGCCGGCGCTGGCCCCACGGGTCACCGGGTGCAACCCGGCTCGGTCTGGTCCTCCGGTTGCGGCGATGAAGACGTCGACGTCGCAGGGTCCGGGCTCGATCTCCTGTCCCGCGCACGCCTCCCGGGCCAGGTCGAGCCACGCGGGGTTGGCACTGTCGATCCGGACGGTGACACCGGCGGTGCGGCACCGGACACTCATGACCGGGGCTCCGCGACCATCGACTCGGGGCGCGGCTGGTACGCGGTGGGGACCGGCGAAGTGGTCCGCCACGGGCGGGTCGGCTTGTACGTGACGAAGCCGAGCACCGGCCAGCCCAGCGCATCAATCAACGTGGTCACCGGCTGCAACGCCCGGCCCCGAACCCTGCGTCGGGTCACGACGACCACCGCGGGGTGCTGACCCGGCTCTTCCCAATGGTTGTCCAGGACCGCGCACTCGAGCCGGTGCTGGGTGTGTCGGCCGTGCGGCTGCACCCGCCAGGCGATGAGGTGGGCGAGGCTGTCGTCGTGATCCGTCACGGGGAGGAGGAACACCTTGTCGACCTGCTGATTGCGGCCGAGCAGGGCGATCCGGTCACCGAGCCGGTTCAGCGTTTCCGTGGCTTCCGTCGAGTCGAGGTCGGTGGAGGAGAGGTCGGCCAGGTGCGTGGCATCGAGAGCGAAGCCGATGGCCCGGGGCGACGCGAGACTCGGCCGGACGGCCTCCAGGAGCGAGGCGAGACCGAGCCCGAGGAGGAGGCCGATGAGCCCGGCCAGGACCGTCTGCTGGGCGGCATCGCTCGGCACGGAGGCCGCCGGCATCCGGACGGGGTCAAGCATGACGGCCTTCTGCGCCGCTGACGCGGCCAGGTCGAGATCCGAGAGTTGCCGCTGGTACTCCGTCTGGGTGCTCATGAGGCCGGAGAGCTGGGCCTGGATCGAGAGGACATCGCCCGGCGACGCCGTGACGAGCCGCGGAATGAGCTGGCTCTGCTGCTTGCGGATGACCGCGATCTGCTTCTGCAGCTCCTCCTGGCGCTCGGTGTCAGTCTCACGGCCGGCCAGGTTGGAGAAGCTGATGACGTCGTTGGTGATCGACGTCGCGATGGTCTTCGCACTGCCGGCGGATGTGCTGCTGACCGCGATCTCGAGCACCGGAGACACTCCGACGCGTTGCACGCTGATGTGCTCTTTCGCGAACGTCGTGGGGTCCTCCACGACGCGGGCCTTTCCCAGTGCCAGGCCGACGACGCCCGGGCTGGTGGCGATGCCGAGGGCGCGCTCGCTCATGGCATCGGCCTGAACGTTGGACGCAGCCAGTTCAGTACCCATCTGCACCCGCCCCACAGCCTCGTACAGGACGGGTTGGTTCGCGCTCAGGTGCACCGAG
>JBDTAU010000417.1:0-2972 GCA_039924465.1 Dermatophilaceae bacterium | reverse complement strand
CCTGGAGCACCTCGGCAGGCAGGCCGACGCCCGCCGCGTCGAGACCGCCGTCGCCGCGGACCTGGCCGAGCGTGGCGGATCCGCCCGCTCGACCAGCGTGATCGGCGACGCCATCGCCGCGCGGTTGTAAGCCCCAGCAGCACGTTCACGCTGGTATGCCGCTGAGCCGGCTCAGCGGCATACAGCCGTCGGTGTCGTGGTGGGGTGTCGCCGCTGACGCAGCGGACCCGCAGAGATCACTGACGCCGACCGGCCGGGCTGACGGTGCTGGAGCCTGCTCCCGTTTTCCCTACGCTCCGTGGTGGGGGATAGCCTGACGGGGATCACCATCGCCGCTTGATCTGGAGGCTTGCCATGACCGACGTCACCACTCCGCTGTGCTTCGAGGTCACCCGACGGGAAGACACCACGCCGTCCGAGCGGATCGCGCAGGTGCTCGAGAACCCGGGTTTCGGCAAGACCTTCACCGATCACATGGTGGTCATCGACTGGGACGGCAGTGCGGGCGGCGGTGGCTGGTCAGGCGCTCGGGTGCAGCCCTACGGGCCCTTCCAGCTCGACCCCGCGGCGGCGGTGCTGCACTACGCGCAGGAGATCTTCGAGGGGATGAAGGCCTACCGGCACGCCGACGGCTCGATCTGGACCTTCCGTCCGGAGGCCAACGCGGCCCGCTTTGCCCGCTCGGCCAAGCGGCTGGCGTTGCCCGTGCTGCCGGCGGCCGACTTCATCGAGTCGCTGCGCCAGCTCGTCACCGTCGACCAGGAGTGGGTGCCCGAGAGTGGTGGGGAGAAGAGCCTCTACCTGCGGCCCTTCATGTTCGCCTCCGAGGCCTTCCTCGGGGTCCGCCCGGCGCTGGGGGTCACCTACGCCGTCATCGCCTCCCCGGCCGGCGCCTACTTCTCGGGCGGCCTCAAGCCGGTGACACTGTGGATCTCGACCGACTTCGCGCGGGCCGGGGCCGGTGGTACCGGTGCGGCCAAGTGCGGCGGCAACTACGCGTCGTCACTCGCCGGGCAGCTCGAGGGCGCGGAGCACGGTTGTGACCAGGCCGTGTTCCTCGACTCCTCGACGCACACCTACATCGAGGAACTGGGCGGGATGAACCTCTTCTTCGTGACCAAGGACGACAAGATCATCACCCCCGAGCTGACCGGCTCGATCCTCGAAGGCGTCACCCGCTCCTCGATCCTGCAACTCGCCAAGGAGCGCGGGCTCACGGCCGAGGAGCGACGGATCCCCATCCAGGAGTGGAAGGACGGGGCCGCGAGCGGCGACATCGTCGAGATCTTCGCCTGCGGGACGGCCGCGGTCGTCACCCCCGTCGGGGAGCTGCGCTGGGCTGGGGGCTCGGTGGACCACCGCCGCGAGGGGCACCAGGACACCCACGCGGAAGCGATCCGCAGCCAGCTCCTCGACATTCAGTACGGCCGGTCCGAGGACACCCACGGCTGGTTGACCCGTCTCGTGTGACCACGCAGTAAAGGTCTGTTGACAAACCATTGACACGGGGATCCTGCGGGCGGATCATCAAACGCATCGTTCAACGCGGTGGACATTGGTCTGCTGCTCGATGATTGCGAGGCTGCGTATGACCGCTTCCCCCTCCACGCCCGCGGCGGCTGACTCACACCAAGACGACGAGTCGCTGCTGGCGGAACTCGGCTACAAGCAGGAACTCCATCGCGGGATGAGCGGCTTCTCCAACTTCGCCGTCTCCTTCTCGATCATCTCAGTCCTGGCCGGGTGCATTACGAGTTACGGCATCGCGATGAACGCCGGTGGGCCCATCGCCATCTCACTGGGCTGGCCCCTGGTCGGGATCTTCGTCCTCTGCGTCGCCCTGGCGATGGCAGAGGTCTGCTCCGTCTACCCCACTGCGGGAGGCCTCTACTTTTGGGCCGGGCGGCTCGCTCGGACCAACAAGCGGGTCTGGGCGTGGTACGTCGGCTGGTTCAACTTCCTCGGTGAGGTAGCAGTCACGGCCGCCATCGACTACGGAGCCGCGGTCACGTGGATGGCTCTCCTCGGACTCGTCTTCGGCATTCAGGTCACCGCCGGTTCGACCTTCATCGCGTTCCTGATCATCATCGCGCTGCACGGCTTGCTCAACACCTTTGGCGTCAACCTCGTCAAACTGCTCTCCAACGTCAGCGCCTGGTGGCACCTCGTCGGCGTGGCCATCATCGTCGGCGTGCTGGTGGTCGTCCCGGACAAGCACCAGGACCTGTCGTGGACCTTCACCCACTTCGAGAACCGGACCGGCTGGGGCCTGCCCCTCTACGCCTTCCTCATCGGTCTGCTCATGGCCCAATACACCTACACCGGCTTCGACGCGTCGGCTCACGTGGCGGAGGAGACCAAGAACGCCTCGATCGAGGCCCCCAAGGGGCTCGTACGCAGCGTCTGGGTGTCGATCATCGCCGGGTGGGTCCTGCTGGTCGCCGTCACCGCCTCCATCCAGAACTACGACGCGGCCCTGGGGACCGACATCGGCCTCCCACCGGCGCAGATCTTCATCGATGCCGCTGGACGGTCACTCGGGATCTTCCTGCTCTTCATCGCCGCGGTGGCGCAGTTCTTCTGCGGGATGGCTTCCGTCACCGCGAACTCCCGGATGTCCTATGCCTTCTCGCGAGACAACGCGCTGCCCGGCTCGCGGCTCTGGGCGCAAGTCAACCCGCGGACGAGCACACCGACGAACTCGATCTGGCTCTGTGTCGTGTGCTCGATCATCCTGGCGAGCCCGGCCCTCTTCTCCACGACCGCTTACCTCGCGGTGACCTCGATCGCCGTCATCGGCCTCTACATCGCCTATGTGGTTCCGGTCTACCTGAGGCGCCGGAACCCGGACTTCACGCCCGGCCGGTGGAATCTCGGCCGTTGGAGCGCCATCATCGGCTGGATCGCCGTCGTCTGGGTAGTGTTCATCGTCGTGCTCTTCATGCTGCCGCCGGCCAACCCGATCACCATCG
>JBDTAU010000416.1:0-7297 GCA_039924465.1 Dermatophilaceae bacterium | reverse complement strand
GCACGGAGGCTGACTGGGCCGGCTCGGCCGCGGCCTCCCAACGGGACACCACCCCGGAGAGGAAGTCATTGCCTGCCGGGCTGGCCTCCGTCAGTTCCTCGTCCGCTCGGTCGCCATAGAAGCCGACCGCCGACCCATTGACCAGCCGGACGCGTCGACCGGTCCGGTCGTGCTCCGCCGCGAGCGCCGTCGCGATCGTGCGGGTGCTGTTGACCCGCGACATCTCGACGGCCTGCTTGTGCTCGTCATTCCACCGACGGTCACCGATCCCGACCCCAGCCAGGTTGACGACCGCATCGACTCCCTCGAGGGTGACTGGGTCGAGACGGCCACTCGTGGGGTCCCACTGGTGCTCATCGGCGCCTCGGGGTGGGTGACGGACGAGCCGCCTGACCTCGTCGCCGCGGGCGGTGAGGTGACGACGAAGCGCGCCGCCGATCAGACCGGATGATCCCGCGATGGCAACGCGCTTCGTCATGACCTGTTACCCCTGTCGTCGTGCTCTGGGCTCGCTCAGACCTCGAAGTGTCCGTCTTCGAGACGGGCCTTCATCGTGCCGAGGAAGCGAGCGGCATCCGCGCCGTCCACCACCCGGTGATCGTAGGTCAGCGCGAGATACATCATGGACCGGATCGCGATCGTCTCGCCGCCGTCGGTGTCGTTGACGACGACCGGCCGCTTCACCAGGGCGCCGGTGCCGAGGATGGCCACCTGTGGCTGGTTGATGATCGGTGTGTCGAAGAGCGCGCCAACACTGCCGGTGTTGGTGATCGTGAACGTGCCACCAGCCAGGTCGTCCGGCGTGATCTTGTTGTTGCGCGTCCGATCTGCGACCTCCGCGATGGCCCGAGCGAGACCGGCGATGTTGAGGTCACCGGCATTCTTGACGACCGGGACGATGAGTCCCTTCTCCGTGTCGACCGCGATGGAGAGATTCTCCGAGCCGTGGTAGACGACTTCGTCGCCCTCGATGCTGGCGTTGACGCTCGGGTGGACCTTGAGGGCTTCCACCGCGGCGAGAGCCAGGAACGGGAGGTAGGACAGCTTGGCACCCTCGCGGGCCTCGAAGCCGGCCTTCTCCTTGGCGCGCATCCGCGCGACCTTGGTCAGGTCGACCTCGATCACCGTGGTCAGCTGGGCCGAGACCTGCAACGACTCGACCATCCGGGTCGCGATGACCTTGCGCAGGCGGGTCATCTTCTCCCGGGTGCCACGCTTGGGTGAGGCGGAGCCGCTCGCCGGCGCCGCCGCGCTGGACGCGGCGCGAGCGGGCGCGGTGGCCGGGGCAGCAGCGGGTGCCTCGGGTGCCTCGGGTGCCACAGCGGGGGCCTTGGCGGCCTCGGCCGCAGTGAGCACGTCCTGCTTGCGGATCCGCCCACCGACACCGGTGCCGGTCAGTGCGGCCAGGTCGATGCCGTGCTGCGTTGCGAGCTTGCGCACCAGTGGCGTGACGTAGGCAGCTGCTGAATCTCCCGCGGCCTCGGCCGGTGCGGCCGGTGCGGCCGGTTCCGGCTGGGCCGGTGCCGAGGGTGCTGCTGCTGCGGGCGCCGCGGCTGCTGGCTCGGGAGCCGCTTCGGGCTCTGGTGCGGCAGGAGGCTCGGCTGCTGTTGGCGCTGCTGCGGACCCGCCGATGACGGCCAGGTCGCCGCCCACCGGTACGACGTCGTCCTCCTGGGCGAGGATCTTGGTCAGGGTGCCTGCGATCGGCGAGGGGATCTCGGTGTCGACCTTGTCGGTGGAGACTTCGAGCAGTGGCTCGTCCTCGGCGATGTCGTCACCTTCGGCCTTGAGCCAGCGGATCACGGTGCCCTCGGTGACGGACTCGCCGAGCGCCGGCATCGTCACGGTTTCGCCACCGGTGGTGCCACCACCCGAATCGGCGGCCTCCGGCTCGCTGTTGGCGGGCTGCGGCTCCTGCTCGGTGCTGGGCGCGGCAGGAGCGGGCTGATCGGCCGGCTTCTCCTCAGCCTTCTCCTCAGCCTTCTCCTCCGGCTTCTCCTCTGGCTTCTCCTCAGCGGCTGGAGCCGCCTGCTCAGCGGGGGCGGCGGGTTCGGCCTGCTCAGGTGCACCGTCGCCGATGACCGCCAGGTCAGCGCCGACCGGCACCGTGTCGTCCTCCTGGACGAGGATCTCCTGCAGGGTGCCTGCTATCGGCGAGGGGATCTCGGTGTCGACCTTGTCGGTGGAGACCTCGAGCAGCGGCTCGTCCATCTCGACAGTGTCGCCGACGTTCTTCAGCCAGCGGATGACGGTGCCCTCGGTGACGGATTCACCTAGGGCCGGCATGGTCACGCGTTCGGACATGTCGCTTCTCTCCTCAGTTCCAGTACTGGCTGTTGTCAGGCATGTGCGTGCAAAGGCTTCCCGGCGAGAGCAAGATGTGCCTCTCCGAGGGCCTCGTTCTGGGTGGGGTGGGCGTGGACCAGACCGGCGACGTCCTCGGGGTGGGCCTCCCAGCCCACGATGAGTTGTGCCTCGCCGATCTGTTCGCCCATTCGCGCACCGATCATATGGACTCCGACGACCGGACCGTCCTTGGCCCGGACGAGTTTGATGAAGCCCGCCGTGCCGAGGATCTGGGACTTGCCGTTGCCGCCGAGGTTGTACTCGTAGGTCTCGACCTCGCCGTGCCGGTCCCGGGCCTGCTGCTCACTGAGGCCGACACTGGCGATCTCGGGGTCGCAGTAGGTGACCCGCGGGATGCCGGACTCGTCGATGACGGCCGGGGCGAGGCCCGCGATCTCCTCGGCGACGAAGATGCCCTGGGCAAACCCTCGATGGGCAAGCTGGAGGCCGGGCACGATGTCGCCCACGGCGTAGACGCCGTCGACGTTGGTGCGCAGTCGGTCGTCGGTCGGGACGAAGCCGCGATCGAGGGTCACCCCGGCCGCCTCGTAGCCGAGGCCCTCGGTGACCGGGCCACGGCCGACGGCGACCAGCAGCAGCTCGGCCTCGAGGGTCTCACCCGACTCGAGGGAGATGGTGACCACGTCCCCGGTCTGGGTCGCTCCGGCGAAGCGGACGCCGGTCTTGACCGCGATCTTGCGCTTGCGGAAGGCCCGCTCGAGCTGCTTGCTGATCGCTTCGTCCTCGGCGGCGACCAGCCGGGGGAGCGCCTCGATCACGGTCACCTCCGCACCGAAACTCTTGAAGACGGAAGCGAACTCGACGCCGATGACCCCGCCACCCAGCACCACGACGCGATCCGGCACCTCATCGATGGTCAGGGCCTGCTCGCTCGTCATGATGCGGCCGGCGATCTCAAGTCCGGGCAGTGAGCGAGCCTGACTGCCGGTGGCCAGCACGACGTTGGTGCCGGTGAGGCGGCGGTCTCCAACGACCACGGTGTGCGCTCCGTCGAGGACGCCTGCTCCTTCGACGTAGTCGATGGTGGCCGCCTTCACCAGTCCTTGCAGCCCCTTGTACAGACGGGCGACGACACCGTCCTTGTAGCCGTGGACACCAGCCATGTCGACCGACTCCAGCGTCGTCCTGACGCCGAACTGGGCGCCGTCCCGCGCGACGTCAGCCACCTCGGCCGCATGCAGCAGCGCCTTGGTCGGGATACAGCCCTGGTGCAGGCAGGTCCCGCCGAGTTTGGACTTCTCGACCAGTGCCACCGACAGGCCGAGCTGTGCTGATCGCAAGGCGCAGGCGTAGCCACCTGAGCCTCCACCCAGGATGACGATGTCGTAGTCATCTGCGGCCCTAGCCGACATTGGTGCTGCTCCTTGCTCGAGGCGCCGATGGTCCTGTGCAGTCGTGATCATGTCGCGAACGAAGGCGTTCCCGGTGGGGATTCCTCCGCAGGGAGCATCCTGTCACTGATCTGGCTTCTCGTCACAGGCAGGTCGCTGTCCGCCCACCACACCGGCGCGTCGTAGAGTCTGCGCATGGGTTGGTTCTCCCGCCGCACCTCCAAGGCGAAGCTGCAGGTCGATCGCTCCGACGGCCCGCAGATGGTGATTGACCGCAAGGCCGCTGAAGCGCACCTGCGGAGCTTCATCGAGTCTCGGCGCGGGGTCGAGGCCTTCGTCGAGCCACCCACTGCGGTGTCCCCGACCACCGTGGTGCTCATCGCCCATGACGGGGAGTGGACGCGCCGCGCTCTCGGGGCCCCGAGTGAGGCCTGGGAGGCGAGCCGCAAACTCGGCATCCCGGTCTACGACGTCAACCAGACCGGCTACCCGAACCGGATGCGCCAGTGGAACTCCCGGCAGCGTCGTGGGGGTTCCAGCCCCAGGTGACCGGGAGACACGCAAACCCAGTGGACCCGTATGCCGCTGGGCTGGCACCGTGACCACGTAGTGTCGGTGTCGAGCGCACGTCCAGCTGTACTGATCACGGAGGTTGTTCGCATGACGAAGCAGGAAGGGTCCGACAGCGGCCCCAGCGAAGAGATGAAGGCCAAGTTCCGCGAGGCCCTGGACAAGAAGCACTCCCACGGGGGCAAGGACGTGTCCGACGAGGCGGAGGACCGTTCCAAGATCCACGGAGCGCACGGCCCGGCCAAGGCGCAGCAGATGTTCCGCCGCAAGTCCGGCGGCTGACACCACCGAACGACACCGCAAAGGGCCCGGGTTGCAACACAGCCCGGGCCCTTCGCTGGTCAGGTGTGCTGGTCAGGGAGACGGTCTCAGGCGTAGGACTCCACGAGCGCCACCAGGGTGCGGATCGCGAACCCGGTGCCGCCCTTGGGCAGGTAGCCGTTGGCGCTCTTGTCGTTGAACGCCGGTCCGGCGATGTCGATGTGGCTCCACGGGATGCCGCTCCCGACGAACTCCTGCAAGAAGATTCCGGCAGTCAGCATCCCGCCCTCGGAGCCCCCCTTGTGGGCCAGGTCGGCGTTGATCGAGTCGAGCGTCGGTCGCAGGTCCTTCGTCAGCGGCATCGGCCACATCGCCTCGCCAGCGGTCTCGGCCGCCGCGAGTACCCGGGCCCGGAAGGTGTCGTCGTTGGCCATCACGGCAGCCGTGTTGGCGAGTGCGATGACCTGCGCACCGGTCAACGTGGCGACATCGATGATCGCATCCGGCTTCGTCTCGCTCGCGAGCGCCAGGCAGTCACCGAGGACCATCCGCCCCTCGGCATCGGTGTTGAGCACCTCGACCGTCGTGCCGCCGCGCATCGTGACCACGTCGCTCGGACGCTGGGCCGAAGCGCTGGGCATGTTCTCTGCGAGTCCGAGGTAGGCGTGGACCGTGATCGGGAGGCCGAGCTCGGCGATGGCGAAGACCGCAGCCGCGACGGCAGCTGCGCCCGCCATGTCGCACTTCATCGTCAGCATCCCGTTGGCAGGCTTGATGCACAGGCCGCCCGAGTCGAAGGTGATGCCCTTGCCGACGAACGAGATGGTGGCCTTGGCCCGCGCCGGGGTGTAGCTGAGGACGGCGATGCGCGGCTCGTTGACGGAGCCCTGACCGACCCCGACGGTGCCACCGAACCCGCCGGCCCGCAGCGCCTTGAGGTCATAGGACTTGAGCTTCACCTTGCCCTTGGCGGCCGGGGCCGACTTGATCCGGTCGGCGAGGGACTCGACGAACGACTCCGGGTAGAGCAGGTTGGGCGGGAGATTGACGAGGTCGCGTCCGTAGGCGACGGCGTCGCCCAGGGCCGCGGCTCGCTTGACGGCCTTGCGGGACGCCGCTTCGCCGCCCGCCACGATGGTGATCGACGCCAGCGTGTCCGTGCTCGGAACCCCGGCCTTGGACACGGCGTAGGCACCGAGCGCTGCTCCCTCGGCGACCGCCGCCACCATCTCGGCATCGCTGCTGGGGGACACCACGACGGCCTTCTTCTTCGTGCCGAGGCCGCGAACTGCGGCACCGATGCCTTGACGGACCTGCTCGAGGGCGGATGCGTCGGGGTGGGCGCCGAGTTCACCGACGCCAGCGAGGACGACGAGGGTGGCGCTCACCTCGGGCACCGCGGCCAGCGTCGTCACCTCTCCGACCTTGCCCTTGAGCCCGAGGTCGGTCACCACTGAACCAAGGTGCGCTGCGCTCTTGCGTGGCAGTCCGTGTCCGGGGGCCAGGGCGGCGCCCTGGCCGTCGGCGACGAGGGCGAGCACGAGGGCGTCACCGGCCGACGAGGCCGCGGGACGGGTGGAAAGGGTCAACGTGGCCACGTGGGACTCCTAGATCGGGGTGCGCGGGGCGGATCCGCCCGGGCGCCGAAGCAGTGGCGCCGATGATATCCGTTTGCGGCGGGGGCCCGGGAAGGGCGGTAAGTTGACGGCCATGACTTCCGCGACGCCGGGGAAGACCTCCCCGCTCCACGACCGACACGTCGCCCTCGGCGCCAAGATGGCCGACTTCGGTGGCTGGGACATGCCGATCGAGTACCCCGGGGGTGGCGTGGTTGCCGAGCACACCTCGGTGCGCGAACGGGTCGGCATCTTCGACGTCAGCCACCTCGGCAAGGCCTCGGTGACCGGTCCTGGCGCAGCTGACTTCGTCAACGCCTGCTTCACCAACGACATCAGGCGCATCCATCCCGGCTCGGCGCAGTACACGCTGTGCTGTGACGAGTCCGGTGGAGCCGTCGACGACCTCATCGCCTACCTCAAGTCCGACGACGAGGTGTTCCTCATCCCCAACGCGGCCAACACCTCGGAGGTGTGCCGTCGCCTCACCGAGGCTGCGCCCGAGGCAATCTCGGTGACCAACCAGCACGAGCAGTACGGCGTGATCGCGGTGCAGGGGCCGCACAGCGACGACGTGCTGACGACGCTCGGTCTGCCCACCGGGCACGACTACATGTCCTTCGTCGAGGCGGACTGGCAAGGCCGACCGGTCATCGTCTGCCGGACCGGCTACACCGGCGAGCGCGGCTATGAGATCCTCCCGCGCTGGGAGGACACCGTCGCGATCTGGGACGCGCTCGTCCTGGCCATGGAGCCGTTCGATGGCAAGCCCTGCGGGCTCGGATCGCGCGACACCCTCCGCACGGAGATGGGTTATCCCCTGCACGGGCAGGACCTCTCGCTCGACATCTCGCCCGTGCAGGCCCGCGCCGGTTGGGCCGTAGGGTGGAAGAAGGACACCTTCTGGGGCAAGGCTGCGCTGGTCGCCGAGAAGGCGGCGCCGTCTCGGCTCAGCCGCGGGCTGCTCGTCACCGGCCGCGGCATCCCGAGGGCCCACTGTGTGGTCTCCGTGGGTGGTTCCCCCGTCGGCGAGGTGACCTCTGGGACGTTCTCACCGACCCTCAAGCAGGGCATCGCGCTGGCGCTGCTCGCCCCCGACGTCGCCGATGGCACCACTGTCGAGATCGATGTCCGCGGCCGTCCCGTGGCTGC
>JBDTAU010000415.1:0-7325 GCA_039924465.1 Dermatophilaceae bacterium | reverse complement strand
GGCGACGGTGCCGCACAACCTCCTGCGGCTGTCCGTCGGCATCGAGCACGTGGAGGATCTCTGGTCCGATCTCGACCAGGCGATCAGCACAGCCGTCACTGCGACACCCTGATGGCCGCGACCCCCTGATCGGCGCTCCGCGCACACCCATGACCGGGCGCCCAGGGCGGGTCAGCGGCATACGCGCTGGTGCGTCTCAGCGATGCTCGCCCTTGAGGTCACGGGACATGAGGCGCGGGCCGACCTCGTGGGCCGATCGACCGTCACGCACCACCGCGACCACCTCTGCGACGATCGGCATGTCGACCCCGTGGTGCTGCGCCAGCTCGAGGATCGACTGGCACGACTTGACGCCCTCTGCGGTCTGGCTCGTGTGCGCGATGACCTCCTCGACACCCATCCCCTCCCCGAGCCGCACCCCGAAGCTGCGGTTGCGAGACAACGGCGACATGCAGGTGGCGATGAGGTCGCCGACGCCGGCGAGCCCGAGGAAGGTCTGCGGATCGGCTCCGAGCGCCAGCCCGAGGCGAGTCGTCTCGGCGAGGCCACGGGTGATGATGGTCGCCTTGGTGTTGTCCCCGAAGCCGAGTCCCTCCGCCATCCCCACCGCGAGGGCCACCACGTTCTTGGTCGCACCGCACAACTCGGCGCCGACCACATCGGGGTTGGTGTAGGGCCGGAAAGCGGCGGTCGCACAGGCCGCCGCCACCTTCTCAGCCGTCCCCACATCGGTGCACGCGACCACGGCACCCGCCGGTTGACCGGCCCCGATCTCCTTGGCCAGGTTGGGTCCCGAGACGATGACGATCCGTTCGGGATCGATGTTCGCCGCCTCGGCGATGACCTCACTCATCCGCTTGGTGGTGCCGAGTTCAACGCCCTTCATCAGCGACACCACCGCAGCCGAGTCCGGGATCGCCGCACCCCACGTGGCGAGGTTGTCGCGCAGGGTCTGGGACGGCACCGCGAGCACGACGATGTCGGCACCCGCACACGCTTCGATCGCGTCGGCGGTCGCTCGGACCGAGTCGGGCAACTCGAGGTCAGGCAGGTAGTCGCGGTTGCAGCCCTGGTTGATCTGCTCCGCCACCTCAGGCCGACGCGCCCACATCGTCACCGAGCAGCCTGCATCGGCAAGCACGGAGGCGAAGGCGGTCCCCCAACTGCCGGTCCCCATCACCGCGACGTGGGTCATGACACATCTCCATCCGTGCGCTCTTCGGCGCTGTCGGTTTCGGCCTTCGTCGGCCCCGGTTCAGGGTGAGTCGTCGGATTCCCGACCTCACTCACGCCGTGGTGGCGTGGGTCGAAACGCTCAGCCGGCGCGCGTTCTCCGCGCACCTGCTCCAGCAGGCCGGTGATGGCATCCATGAGCCGATCGGTCGCCAGTCGCAGGGTCCGGGAGTCGATGGGCTGGCCATAGAGGTCGGCCAGGTCGACGGGCGGTCCAGCGACCATCGTCATCGTCGAACGCGGGAAGAACTTGGGTCGGTGCGCATAGGGAGACAGGACCTGCTGAGCACCCCACTGTGCGACGGGGATCAAGGGGCACTGGGTCTCGAGGGCCACGCGGGCCGCCCCGGTCTTGCCACGCATCGGCCACAGCTCGGGGTCTCGGGTGATCGTGCCTTCGGGGAAGATGCCGACGGCCTTGCCGGCCCGGATCCCGTCGACCGCTGCCTGATAGGCGCTGGCCGCCGCGGTCGAGTTGCGGTAGACCGGGATCTGACCGCACTTGCGCAGGATCCAGCCGATGACCGGGACATCGAACAACTCCTTCTTGCCCAGGAAGTAGGCCGGCCGACCACTGTCATACATGAAGTGCGCGAAAGCGAGCGGGTCGAAGTACGACACGTGGTTGGTGGAGACGACGAAACCTCCCTCTCGCGGGAAGTTCTCTGTCCCACGCCAGTCACGCTTGGTCAAGAGCAGCATGAGGGGCCGCAGCATCTCAGCCGCGATTCGGTAGGCCAGGGGAAGCCGTGGGTGGTGAGTGCCTCTCACGCGGGGCCTCCTTGTCGTCAAAACGCCTCAAGCCTCATCTTGTCACCCGATGGCGCACTGTCGAGGGCCCGCGCGGCGAGTGGGACAATTTGCTCAGGATGCAGACGCCACTCGCCCCGACGCCAGACCTCACCGAGTCGTGGCGAGTCGTCGTACCCATCAAAGACACCAGGGTGGGCAAGTCCCGTCTCGCCCCAGTCGGCGGGGCACAGCGACAGCAACTCAGCCTGGCCATCGCCGACGACACCGTGCGCGCCGTGGTGGGCACGGTCGGCCCGACCCGGGTCCTGCTCGTCACCTCGGACGTGCAGCTGAGACACCGATGGCTGGCGGCCGGCGTCGGAGTGCTGGAGGACCCCGGGACAGGTTTGAACGGCGCGGTGGAGGCCGGCCTGCTCGCTCTCGGAGCAGTCCCCGGGCCGGTCGCCGTCGTCCTGGGCGACACCCCCGCGCTCCAACCCCCGGACCTACGAATGGCCCTGGACGCGGCACTGGAGCACCCGTCCTCGTTCGTCCCCGACGCGGCAGGGACGGGTACCGTCCTGCTTTGCCACCGCGACACACCGCCTCCCTTCGGGCCCTCCTTCGGGGTCGGAAGTGCAGCCGCCCACGAGCAGCTGGGCGCCTGGCGGCTGGAGCTCGACCTGCCACGGCTCCGGACGGACGTCGACGACGACGAGTCGCTCGCCGCCGCACGCGGTCTGGGACTCGGGTGCGCAACCCGGGCGGCCCTGGACCGGCTGCTTACCGAGGCCACCAAGCCCACCAAGGACTAGATTCGTCCCATGCAGGCGACCGTGCACCGCTTCAACGACCAGACCCACGAGGGCAGTGTGCTGCGCGACGACGGAACCGAGGTGCCCTTCGGCGCTGCCGCCTTCGAGGCCAGCGGGTTGCGTCTGCTCCGGGTCGGTCAGCGCCTCACGATCGAGGCCGACGCCGACGGGGTGCAGTCCATGCACATCGTCGGCGTCGGCCCAGATCAACCGATCCGCTAGATCGACCAGTCCCACCGCGCCTGGACCGGCCAGGACCCGGTGAGGTCTGGTGAGATCAACGCTTGGCAGTGCTCTTGCGGGCCGTCGTCTTGGTCGCGGTCTTCGTGGCAGCAGCCTTGGCGGGGGCCGCCTTGGTCGCCGTCTTCCTGACCGCGGCCTTGGCGGGGGCAGCCTTGGCCGGAGCAGCCTTGGTCGCCGTCTTCTTGACGGCGGTCTTGGCGGGGGCAGCCTTGGCCGGAGCAGCCTTGGTCGCCGTCTTCCTGACCGCGGTCTTCGTGGCAGCAGCCTTGGCCGGAGCAGCCTTGGTCGCCGTCTTCCTGACCGCCGCCTTGGCCGGAGCAGCCTTGGTCGCGGCCTTCTTGGCAGCAGTCTTGGCCGGAGCAGCCTTGGTCGTGCTACCTGCGGCAGCTCGGCTCGCCGCCGACTCGGTCTTGGACAGCTTCTTGGCGCCGGAGACGACCTCCTTGAAGTTGGTCCCCGCGCGGAACTTGGGAACCCGCGTCTTCTTGATCTTCACGGCAGCACCCGTCTTCGGGTTACGACCAGTTCGAGCGGCCCGCTCCGCCCGCTCGAAGGTGCCGAAGCCGGTAATGCCTACCTTGCCGCCCTTGGCTACTTCGCGGATGACGACATCGAGAAACGCGTCGAGAGCATCAGTCGCGACCTTCTTGTTTCCGAGCTTCGCTTCCAGGGCATCAATCAATTCGGCCTTATTCACGTCTTCCCCTCCATGAGGACTGTCGGCTCAGGTGACCCGACGCTGGGTCCGGCTCATTCCGGCTAGACACGACGGTAGGACCACACCACGGCCAGGTCCACCACCACGAGGGTTGTTTTTCGTTGTGTCGCAACGAGTTTGCAAGCCGGTCGCGGGCCCGAGGCCGACTTGGCGACCATCAAACAGCCCATCCGAAGCTCAGAATTAGGGACGAATCTCGTTGGTAGTCAACGGGTTCAGTCTCACGGGAGCCCGTCCGGACAGGTCAGGCCAAGGTCGTGATCGGCTTGTGCGACGGCCGACTCGTCTCGAAATCAGACACCTCCGACTCGTGGCGCAGGGTGAGCCCGATGTCGTCGAGTCCCTCGAGGAGTCGCCACCTGGTGTAGCCGTCGATCTCAAACGGAGCCACGATCTCGCCCGCGGTGACGGTGCGAGCCACCAGGTCCACCGTGATCGTGGCGCCCAGATTGTTCTCGAGGTACTTCCAGATCAGCTCGACGTCATTCTGGGACACCTCGGCGGCCAGCAAACCGCCCTTGCCGCTGTTGCCACGGAAGATGTCAGCGAAACGTGAGCTGATGACCACCCTGAAGCCGTAGTCCATGAGCGCCCAGACAGCGTGCTCACGACTCGACCCCGTCCCGAAGTCGGAGCCGGCGACGAGCACCGACCCAGCGGCATACACCGGGTTGTTGAGGACGAAGGACTCGTCCTTGCGCCAGGCCGCGAAGAGGCCGTCCTCGAAGCCGGTCCGGGCAACCCGCTTGAGGTACTCGGCCGGGATGATCTGGTCCGTGTCGACGTTGCTGCGCCGAAGCGGCACTCCGACACCGGTGTGGGTCTCGAACTTCTGCATGCTCATGCCTCCCGGGGGGCGTCGGTCGCGAGGTCAGCCGGGCTGGACAGGGTGCCGCGCACGGCGGTGGCCGCGGCGACGAGCGGGCTGACGAGGTGGGTGCGTCCGCCCTTGCCCTGACGTCCCTCGAAGTTGCGATTCGACGTCGAGGCGCAGCGCTCGCCCGGGGCCAGCGTGTCGGGGTTCATACCCAGACACATCGAACAGCCCGGCAGGCGCCACTCGGCGCCAGCCGCGGTGAAGACCGCGTCCAGCCCCTCAGCCTCTGCTTGGACGCGTACCTTGGCTGAGCCGGGGACGACGAGCATCCGGACCCCCTCCGCGACCCGACGGCCCTTGATGACGGCAGCCACCGCGCGCAGGTCCTCGATCCGGCCGTTGGTGCACGAGCCGACAAAAACCGTGTCGACCCTGATGTCGCGCAACTTCGTCCCGGGCTCGAGTCCCATGTACGCGAGGGCGTTCGCGGCGGACTGCCGGTCACCCTCCTCGGCGAACGACTCGGGGTCGGGGACCGACTCCCCCAGCGGGAGACCCTGCCCCGGGTTGGTGCCCCACGTGACGAAGGGGGTCAACTCGGTGGCGTTGATCTCGACCTCGTGATCGAAGACCGCGTCGTCATCAGTGCGTAGCGCGCTCCACTCGGCGACGGCAGCGTCCCAGTCTGCGCCCCGAGGCGCATGCGGGCGGTCCTTGAGATAAGCGAAGGTCGTCTCGTCCGGCGCGATCATGCCCGCCCTGGCACCGGCCTCGATGGACATGTTGCACACCGTCATCCGGGCTTCCATCGACAAGGCCTCGATCGCCTCCCCGCGGTACTCGATGACGTACCCCTGGCCGCCACCCGTGCCGATCTTCGCGATGACAGCCAGGATGATGTCCTTGGCGGTGACGCCCTCAGTGAGGTGCCCGCGGACGTTGACCGCGAGGGAGCGGAAGGGCTTGAGCGGCAGCGTCTGGGTCGCCAGCACGTGCTCGACCTCCGACGTGCCGATCCCGAACGCGAGCGCCCCGAAGGCGCCGTGCGTCGACGTGTGGCTGTCCCCGCACACGACGGTCATGCCCGGCTGGGTGAGGCCAAGTTGGGGGCCGACGACGTGGACGATGCCCTGATCCGCGTCACCCATCGGATAGAGCCGGACGCCGAACTCCGCGCAGTTGCTGCGCAGCGTGTCCACCTGGATCTTCGACACCGGGTCGGTGATCGGACCGGGAGTCGTCGGGACGTTGTGGTCCTCGGTGGCCAGGGTCAGATCTGGTCGCCGGACGGGACGGCCGGCGAGGCGCAAGCCCTCGAAGGCCTGCGGGCTGGTCACCTCGTGAAGCAGGTGGAGGTCGATATAGAGCAGATCCGGCTCGCCCTCTGCACGCCGCACGACGTGCGCGTCCCACACCTTTTCGGCCAGTGTCCCTGCCATGTCTGCCCCTTGTCCGCCTCGCTGATGGTTCATGACGAGGGACAGAGCTCATCCACTGTGACCTCGCTCAAGCACCAGCCTGAACCCTTCGCACCCCAAACGAGTTGACGTCTCAGTGTCTGAGACGTCAGTATCAGTGCATGGACAACTCTTCTGGGGTCGGGGTACTGGACAAGGCCGCCACCGTTTTAGGAGCCCTCGAGGCAGGTCCAGCGACCCTGGCCCAGCTCGTCGGCGCCACTGGTCTGGCCCGACCGACGGCCCACCGCCTGGCCGTAGCCCTGGAGCACCACCGCCTCGTGGCCCGGGACATGCAGGGCCGCTTCGTGCTCGGCCCCCGACTCGGAGAGTTGGCCTCCGCGGCCGGTGAGGACCGTCTCCTCGCCGCCGCTGGCCCCGTCCTCGGAGCCCTGCGAGACCACACCAACGAGAGTGCGCAACTGTTCCGTCGCCAGGGCGACCAGCGCATCTGTGTGGCCGCCGCCGAGCGCCCGGTGGGCTTGCGCGACTCGATCCCGGTCGGAGCCACCCTGTCCATGCTCGCCGGCTCCGCCGCTCAGGTCCTGCTCGCCTGGGAAGAGCCCGACCGGCTGCACCGGGGCCTGCAGGGTGCCTCCTTCACCGCCACCGCACTGTCCGGGGTCCGCCGTCGCGGGTGGGCCCAGAGCGTCGCCGAACGGGAGGCCGGAGTTGCCTCGGTGTCCGCTCCGGTCCGTGGACCATCAGGCCGGGTGGTGGCTGCCGTGTCCATCTCCGGGCCGATCGAGCGGTTGTCCCGCCAGCCGGGTCGGCTCCATGCGGCCACGGTGGTCGCTGGCGCCAACAAGCTCACCGAGGTGCTGCGCCGGGCTCAGGCCATGCAGCAGACGTCCTGAGCACAACGGATCGGTCACGATCGAGATTTACCCGTTGGTTGGACAACCTTCGGGACCCGCGGGGCGTCACCCTATGTAAGAAGCCGTTCTTCCAACCAGGTGAAGGGTCCACCTCATGCTCACCAGTCGTCCCCACCGCGCCGGGACCCCCACGAGTCCACGAGTCATCGCCGTCCTCGGTGCGGGTCTGCTCGCCCTCAGCGTCGCCGCCTGTTCGTCCGGCACGCCCACCACATCGGGGATGACTCCGACGAGACTGACTGCGGCTGAGGCGACCTCCAGCAGCACGCCACCGCAGACCCGGGCCCCCGAAGAGAGCTCGACGGCCCCGACCACGCCGCCCTCGACCCAGACGAGGACCGCCAGCGCGCCCCCGAGCACGACGGCGCCTGCCCCGACCACCAGCCCCACGGCGAAGCCCGTCTCTGCACCCAAGCCGGTCTCTGCACCCAA
>JBDTAU010000414.1:0-3514 GCA_039924465.1 Dermatophilaceae bacterium | reverse complement strand
TATGCCCCGCCCGCCGCGATCATCGAGCCACCCGCGGAGGCCGAGCCGGCGGCCTACGGACCGACGGACGACTACAGCGACGAGGACGGCGAAGCCCCGCAGCAGCGGACGGCCGCCATCGTGGCCGCGCGCGGCGAGCACCGGGCGCAGGAGGCGACCGGCGCGATCCCGACAGCGCCGTGGACGCCGAGCGCCATCGACCCGATTGCCGAGGAGGACGACGAGGAGTCGGAAGACGCGTGGGGGTTGACTGACCACCGCGACGAGCGCTATTGATTCCGTATGCCGCGCAGCCGGGTCCGCTGCGCCCCGTCCGGGCGGGTGGGGCCGGCGCGGGGCCACTCGACTGAGGCAGGGGTGGCGGGGCCACTCGACTGAGGCGGGGGTCGCGGGCGACGCGCTCGCTCGCGTCCGCGACGACGATCCGTCCGGCAACTAGAGTCTGCACCGTGTCTGCCTCACTCGAACTCTGGCCATCAGCCCCTCGGGGTCGCACGCCCACCCGGTGGCACCGGCTGCAGCGCAACGTCCGGGAGCTGCCGAGTGCCTTGCTGCTCTTCGTCCAGTTGGGCTTCCTGCTGATCTATCCCTTCATCGAGAAGGAGCTGATCGGGCCGTGGGGCAAGGCCGGCTTCGGCGTGTTGGCACTCGTCGTGCTCTACCTCGCGATCCGGGTGGTGCGCGCCTCCCCGGTGCTGACCTGGGTCGCGGCCCTCATCGGCGTCCCCGTCGTGCTGTTGACGTTGGCGGAGGCGATCTGGACCGAGTCGACCGCCATCGCCTTCTCCTCGGCGCTGCTGCACGCGATGTTCTACTTCTACGTCGGCTACGGGCTGGTCCGCTACATGTTCGCCGACAACTGGGTCAGCAAGGACGAGCTCTATGCGACCGGGGCCACGTTCACCGTCCTCGCGTGGGCCTATGCCTACCTCTACCTGACCGCCCAGTTCGTCTGGCCCGGCTCGTTCACGATCTCCGGAGGGGTGGGGGACAGTGCGCGCAGCTGGTTCGAGCTGCTCGGGCTCTCGGTGGCCAACATGACCGGGACGGGCCTCTCGGACATCATCGCCATCAGTCCGCACGCCCGGTCCTTCGTCAGCCTGCAACAGATCACCGGCACGCTCTACGTCGCGATGGTCGTGGCCCGTCTCGTCGGCCTGACCATCGTGCGCTTCGGCCGCTAGGTGTACTGACCAGCCAGGGCTCGCCCGAGATGCCTCCAGGGTGGGCGCCGTCAGGCGTCGAGGTCGGCGATCGTGGCCAGGCTCGGCCCACGCGAGGCCCGCAGGTCCCGGGACACCGCCTCGACGTCGCGCAAAACGCGCAGCGTGTTGCCCCGGACCAGCAGCGCCACGTCGGCGTCGGACCAGCCGTGCTCGAGCAGGGCGGCGACGAGCCGGGGGTAGCCGCTCACGTCCTCCAGACCCAGCGGGAACGTGTCCGTGCCGTCGTAGTCGCCTCCGATCCCCACGTGCTCGATCCCGGCGACCTCGCGCACGTGCTCGAGGTGGGCCACGACCTGCTCGATCGTCGCGTCCGGCTTCGGCCGCTGCTGCGTGTAGGTCGCGACGAAGGAGGAGAAGGCCAGGTAGTCCTTGGCGTCCACCCCTACCTGCCCGGCGGCCTCGGCGGCCTCGACCCGCCACTGCGCCGTGGCCGGGGAGACGAACTCGGGGACGAAGGTGACCATGCAGACCCCGCCGCGCCCGGCCATCGTCTCGAGGACGTCATCCGGGACGTTGCGCGGGGAGTCGCACACGGCCCGGGCCGATGAGTGGCTGAAGATCACCGGGGCTTCGCTCGTGGCGAGCGCGGCCCGCATCGTGGTCGGCGCCACGTGGCTCAGGTCGACCATCGTCCCGAGCCGGTTCATCTCCCGGACCACCTCGTGGCCGAAGGCCGTGAGGCCGCCCACGGCCGGCTCGTCCGTCGCGGAGTCGGCCCAGGCCACGTTGTCGTTGTGGGTCAGGGTCAGGTAGCGGACGCCGAGTTCGTAGAACATCCGCAGCGCCCCCAGGGACGAGCCGATCGAGTGCCCGCCCTCGGCGCCCAGGAGTGAGGCGATCCGACCGCTGGTGACGGCTGCGTCCACCTCGTCCGCGGTGCGCGCGAGAGCCAGCTCAGCGGCATACCTCCCGATGAGGCGGTGCGCGGCGTCGACCTGCTCGAGCGTCGTGACCACCGCGACGTCGCCCTGCAGGGTGCTCGGCACCCAGACCGACCAGAACTGAGCCCCGACGCCCCCGTCGCACAGTCGGGGGAGGTCGGTGTTGGTGGTGCTGAGCCGGCCCGCGACGTCCAGGGCGTCGAAGTCGTAGCCGGACTGCGCCCGCAACTCCCACAGGAGGTCGTTGTGGCCGTCGATGAGCGGGTGGGCGGCGAGCAGGGCGTGGGCGCGCTGGAGCATGCCGTCATTGAACACCCGCCCAACTAGAGTGGGCGCATGACCCAGGCGCCCCCGACCCAAAAGAGCGTCGCTCTCGTCACCCTCGGGTGCACCCGCAACGAGGTCGACTCCGAGGAGCTGGCGGGGCGATTGCTCGCCGAGGGCTGGCGGTTGGTCGATGATGCGGCCGACGCCGACGTCGCGGTGATCAACACGTGCGGCTTCGTCGAGCAGGCCAAGAAGGACTCGATCGACGCGTTGCTCGAGGCCTCCGAGCTCAAGCACGATGGCAGCCGCACCCAGAAGGTCGTGGCGGTCGGGTGCCTGGCCGAGCGCTACGGCGAGCAGCTGGCGGCCCAGCTCCCCGAGGCGGATGCGGTGCTCGGCTTCGACTCCTACCGAGACATGTCGACCCACCTGCGCACGATCCTCGCCGGCGGCCACGTCCCGAGCCACACGCCCGGCGACCGGCGCCAGCTGCTGCCGCTGACCCCGTCCGCCCGGCAGGACGGGGCCAACGGGGTCGCCCTCCCGGGGCACGGCGACGGTGCAGCGTTCACACCGGGGGCGGTCGACCTCGCCGAGGCTGCCGCCAACGGACTGTCGGTGCCCGCGACCGGGCCACGGGTGATCCGCGCGCGTCTGGACGGGCGACCGTGGGCCCCCCTCAAGATCGCCTCGGGCTGCGACCGGCGGTGCTCCTTCTGCGCGATCCCGATGTTCCGCGGCGCGTTCATCTCACGGCGGCCCGCTGACGTCATCGCGGAGGCCCGCTGGCTCGCCGAGCGCGGCGTCAAGGAGCTGTTCCTCGTCTCGGAGAACTCCACCTCCTACGGCAAGGACCTCGGCGACCTCGGGCTGCTCGAGAAGTTGCTCCCCGAGCTGACCGCCATCGACGGCATCCAGCGGGTCCGGGTCTCCTACCTGCAGCCCGCCGAGATCCGCCCGGGACTGCTGCGCGCCATGGCCGACACCCCCGGCGTCGTGCCCTACTACGACATCTCCTTCCAGCACGCCTCAGAGCCGCTGCTGCGCGCCATGCGCCGCTTCGGGTCACGGGCCGCGTTCCTCGACCTGCTCGCTCGGGTCCGGGCCGACGCGCCCGAGGCCGGGATCCGGTGCAACGTC
>JBDTAU010000413.1:0-2548 GCA_039924465.1 Dermatophilaceae bacterium | reverse complement strand
CGCGGGCGATGCCGAACGCGCCCACGCTCCACACGATGATCCCGACCAGAAGCCACGCCACACCGACGGCAACGCCGCCGATGACACCGCGCTTCGAGCCCATAGCAGAAGGGTAGGCCGCAGGATCAGCTGGTCAACCAGTGAACGGACCCGTCACAAGTCGCGCTCGGGGGTTCCGTGGGCCCCTGCGACGGCGTCATGCCCGGCCTCAACGGCCGGCTCGGCCACCTCGACAGGATTGGCGCCCTCGGAGGGCTCGACCTCGGCAGCCGGCTCGACGACGTCGACTTGAGGGTCGACCTCAGCAGTGGGCTCGACCTCGACAGCCGGCTCGACGACGTCGACTGGAGGGTCGACCTCAGCAGTTGGCTCGGCCTCGGCCACCTCAGGCTCAGTGGCCCGCTCCTGGACCTCCACGTCCACCGCGAGCTCGTCGATGACCGGCGTGCCGACGATGAGCGGCTCGGGTGCCTCGACGTCGGTCTCGGAGTGCGCGCCGCAGCCGTGATCGAGGCTGATGACCCGACCATCAGAAGGGGACCACTCGTTGGCGCAGACGCCGAAGGTCGCCCGCAGCGCCCCGGCCATCGGGAGGAAGAAGCCGCACGTCGCGCACCGGGCCGTGGCCTTGGCCGAGACGTCGGACAGCGGCCCCCCGTCGCCGGCGTACCAGCGGCTGGCCGCCACCTCACGGCCCTCCGCGGAGAGCACTCGGTGCCGACCGAGGCCGAGCTCGAAGAAGCCCATCTGGTCGACGTCCTCGTCACCCGTCGCCTCGAAGCCCCGCTCGAGATAGGGGTCGTCGTCGCGGTGAGGCAGGACGTCTCCGGCACCGAGGTCCCCCGGAGCCAGCCGCTCGGCATAGGGCAACCACTCAGGGGCCAGCACGGCGTCTGGGCCCGGTAGCAGGTTGGTCTCGCACACGGTGACCAACTTGGATCGGGACACCCGAGCGACACTGACCCCCCAGCGCCACCCGCCGTAGCCCGGACCCGAGCAGGCGAACCAGTGCATCGCGAGGCGCTCGCCGACCATCTCGACGCCCACGTGCTCACCGACGGTGTCCGGCTCGGCGATCTCGAGCAGCGCGCCGCGGGCGATGTCGCTCGCGGCGGCGAGGACTGCGTCGAGCCGCCCGGTCCCGGACCTAGCCGGCGCCGCGGTGGGCGAGGCCGCCGTGGCGGGCGTCGTGGCGGTGGTCGTGGTGTCAGTGGGTGTCATGGTCATCGACCTCAGGACTCCAGGTTGTCGGCGAGCCCACGCAGCGCACGGGCGAGATTGGTGCCGAGCTTCTTGTCGGGATAGTGCCCCTTGCGCAGCCCGTTGCCCACGGTGTCGAGCAGCTGGACGACGTCTTCAATGATGACGACCATGTCCTCGGTGGGTTTGCGGTCGCGCTCACGGCGCCCGGCGGACACGGAGGGCACCGGGTCGAGGAGGGTGACGGTGAGGGCCTGCGGGCCGCGTCGGCCATCGACGATCCCGAACTCGACCCGGGCTCCCTTCTTCACTGCGGTGACCCCCTCGGGGAGGGCGTTCGCGTGCAGGAACACGTCCGCTCCGCCGTCTTCGGCGATGAAGCCAAAACCCTTGTCGGAGTCGTAGAACCTGACCTTGCCAGTCGGCACAGTCCACCTCGTCGTTGCTCTGGTCGAGCCCCCCGTCCCGGGCACGGCTCGATGACGCTCGTTGCGCTGCACCCAGCCTAATGGCTGGGCGCAAACCTGTTGTCCCCCGGATCAGCCGGGGCTGATCCCCCACGTCCCGGTCCACTCCTCATCCGGTCCCAGCCAGACCAGGTCCTCGCCCGAGTTGAAGGCGTCGGCCGGGCAGCTCATCGGCTCGATCGCGACCCCCGGGTTGGCCCGACCCAGGTGTCCCAACCCGGTGAAGACCTGGAGCCAGGGGAAGGCCTCATCGCCCCAGAGGGTCACCGGCGACGCACCCGGGACGGTGACCTGCGAGCGCCACCTTCCGTCGGCACCACGCTGAAGGTCGCAGTAGGCGGTGTCGAGGAGGGCCGCGCCGATCTCGCGCTCCGTGCGGAAGTCGTGCGGGTCCCCCTCGACGGGACGCGTGGCGACGGGAAGGCTGCGTTCGTCGACCTCGACCCAGCGACCGCCGGGCACCTGGAGGCGGACCTCGGTGATGTCGGCAACGCCGATCGACAGGTAGGGATGGGCTCCGTACCCGAAGGGAGCCGCTCCCAGCCCGACGTTGCGGGCTGTCGTCGTGACGACCAGGCCCGAGTCGTCGAGGAGATAGGAGGTGCGCAGGCTCAACTGGTGGTCCCAGCCCGGTTGCGGGAACAGGCGCAGGCCCACGGTCAGCGCCGCATCGGTGTGTTCGATCAGTTCCCAGACCGACCACCGCACCAGGCCATGGCTGGCGTTGTGGTTCTCGACCTCGGTGATCGCCAGTTGGTGGGCAGTGTCGTCCACGGTGTAGCGACCGTCCCGGATCCGGTTGGGCCACGGCATCAGTTGCTGGCCACGGCCGGAGCTGCAGCGCTGCTCCTCGCCGTATCCCGCGACGACGTCGCTGCCGT
>JBDTAU010000412.1:0-2516 GCA_039924465.1 Dermatophilaceae bacterium | reverse complement strand
TTCGAGGCCGGCCAACGGCGCGCCACGACCCGCCTGCTCGACGGTGAGTACCCCAAGGTCACCTCGATCTTCCCGACCAGCGTCGACACCGAGTCCGTCATCGAGACGGCAGCGCTCGAGGAGGCCGTCAAGCGGGTGGCTCTCGTCGCCGAGCGCAACACCCCGGTCCTGCTGAAGTTCACCGACGGTCAGGTGGCCATCGAAGCCGGCACCGGCGAGGACGCCCAGGCGACCGAGGCCGTCGAGGCCACCCTGACCGGCCCCGAGATCCAGATCGCCTTCAACCCCCAGTTCCTCCTCGACGGGCTGCACGCGGTCGGCACCCCCTGGAGCCGCCTGTCGTTCACCCAGCCCAGCCGCCCGGCCGTCCTCAGCGGGCAGGCCGAAGCCGAGGGCGAGGCAGACAGCTCCTACCGCTACGTCTTGATGCCGGTGCGGTTCGCGCAGTGACCCTGCAGTGAGTGTGGGGACGTGTGGCAAGCAGGACCCCTCGGCACTCATGGTTCCCACACACCAGCCCGTATGCCGCTGGGCTGGCGTAGCCTCGGAGCACCCTCCCGCTCGCGTCACTACCGCTTGACCCCACCTTGAATCCACGAGGAAGGCACTCGCCATGCAGCTTGGTCTGATCGGTCTCGGCAAGATGGGCGGCAACATGCGTGAGCGGTTGCGGCTCGCCGGCCACGACGTCGTCGGCTACGACCGCAATCCCGACGTCGCCGATGTCAAGACGCTCCCAGCGCTGGTCAAGGCGCTCGAGGCCCCCCGCGTGGTGTGGGTCATGGTCCCGTCGGGGGCTCCCACGCGAGACACCGTCGCCAAGCTCGCCGAGTTGCTCGAGCCGGGTGACCTGGTCATCGACGGTGGGAACTCGCGCTTCACCGACGACATCGACAACGCGAAGCTGCTCGGGGAGAACAAGATCGGCTACATCGACTGCGGCGTGAGCGGTGGCATCTGGGGCCTCGAGAACGGCTACGGCCTGATGTGCGGCGGTGACAAGAAGTGGGTCACCAAGGCGATGCCGATCTTTGACGCACTGCGTCCCGAGGGCCCCCGCGACGAGGGCTTCGTGCACGCCGGCAAGGTCGGCGCCGGGCACTACACCAAGATGGTGCACAACGGCATCGAGTACGGCTTGATGCAGGCCTATTCCGAGGGCTACGAGCTGCTCATGAAGAAGGACATCGTCACTGACGTCCCGGGCGCCTTCAAGGCCTGGAGCCGCGGCACGGTGGTCCGGTCCTGGCTGCTCGACCTCATGGTCGACGCGCTGGCGAAGAATCCGACCCTCGACGGGGTCTCCGACTACACCGTCGACTCCGGTGAGGGCAAGTGGACCGTCGAGGAAGCGATCGCGCTCGAGGTCCCGATGCCGGTCATCTCCGCGTCACTGTTCGCCCGCTACGCCTCCCGCCAGGAGTCGTCGCCGACGATGCAGGCGGTTGCGGCCCTGCGCGGCGAGTTCGGTGGGCACGAGGTGATGACGATCGACGAGGGCAACGCGCTGCGGCGAGGTGACGACCCGAAGAGCCCGGCCCAGCAGATCGCCGCCAAGGGCATCGGCGAGAAGGCGGATGCCGAGCGACCCCGCGGTGGTCGCCCTGCGGCCGCCAAGCGGTCAGCTCCAAAGAAGGGCTGACGCGAGGGTCGTGCACGTCCGTCACCTGACGCTCAAGGACTTCCGCAGCTATCCGAGCGCTGAGCTCGCCCTGACGCCGGGGGTCACGACGCTGGTCGGGCTCAACGGTCAGGGCAAGACCAACCTCGTCGAGGCGATCGGCTACCTGGCGACGCTGGGGTCCCACCGGGTGGCGACCGACCAGCCGCTCGTGCGCTTCGGTGCGGCCCAGGCGGTCGTTCGTGGTGCGGTGGTCCGGGATGGCCGAGAGACGATGGTGGAGCTGGAGATCACGCCGGGCCGGGCGAACCGGGCACGGCTCGGGAAGTCACCGGTGGCGCGGCCCCGGGACGTGCTCGGCACGTTGCGCACGGTGCTCTTCGCCCCGGAGGACCTGGCCCTGGTCAAGGGTGATCCGTCCGAGCGGCGCCGCTACCTCGATGACCTGCTCGTGCAGCGCCAACCCCGCTGGTCGGGAGTGCGCAGCGACTACGACAAGGTGCTCAAGCAGCGCAATGCGTTGCTCAAGTCCGCCGCCCCGGTGCTGCGCCGGGGCGCCCGACGGGGTGGGCGGCATACGGCCTCGCTGCAGCCGCTCGACGAGGCGCAGGAGTCGGCACTGCACACCCTCGATGTGTGGAACGACCACCTCGCGACGGTGGGATCGCAACTGCTCTATGCCCGGTTGCGGCTGCTGCGCGACCTCGTGCCCGACCTGGCCGATTGCTATGACGCGGTCTCGGCGGGCCAGTCGAGGGCCCGGGCCACCTACAAGAGCTCGCTGCACGAGGAGATGGCGACCCGCCTCGCGGCGGGTGAGGTCCCCGAGATCGAGGAGTTGCGTGCGGCCCTCCTCGCGACCCTCGAGGAGCTGCGCTCCAACGAGATCGAGCGC
>JBDTAU010000411.1:0-10432 GCA_039924465.1 Dermatophilaceae bacterium | reverse complement strand
TCAGCATCCGGGTCACTGGCCGATCCCGTGAGCGGGATGGCAGAGCCTTCGACCCCGGCGTAAGGGCCCCCAGCCGAAGCCGTCGGCGGCTGGTTCGCCGCGCCGGCTGCCACAAGGGTGATGGATGCTGTCCCGACTCCGTTGTCGTCGTCCGTGACGGTCACGGTGACGTCGTAGGTGCCGATGGCGGCATACGTGTGGGTCACGCTGATCGTGCCACCCGTTGCCGTTCCGGTGACAGGCGCTGAACCATCCCCGAAGTCGACCGAATAGGTGTGGGTGTCATTGGCCCCGGCGTCGGCATAGGTCGAGGTCAGGGTCACCGTCTGGCCCACCATGACGACGGACATGTCCGCGGGCGAGGTGATGACCACCGTCGGCGCGGCGTTCGAGACGACGACGCTCGCCGTCTTGACAACTGCAGGGTTGTTCCCGTCGTTGACACTCAGGCTCGCCGTGTACGTTCCGTCGTCGGTGCACGTGATCGTGGTTGACAGGGCCGCCGAGTTGGCGAACGAGCAGGTCGCCCCAGCATCCACTCCTGCGCCGGACGAGTAGGTCCAGGCGTAGGTCAGCGAGTCAGCATCCGGGTCACTGGCCGATCCCGTGAGCGGGATGGCAGAGCCTTCGACCCCGGCGTAAGGGCCCCCAGCCGAAGCCGTCGGCGGCTGGTTCGAGACCACGGGTGTCACCGTGATCGGCGCGGTGTCGATCGCCGGGATTACCGTGACACCCGTGCCCGCCCCAGTCACCGAGTTGGTGTAAGTGCCGGGCGTGGTGGAGACCGTGACACCGAAGTGCAGTGTCAAGGTGCCCGGAGTGTTGGCCGTGGCTGCCGGAACGACGAACGAGCCGGTCCAGGTCAACGCCTGACCGTTGACGGCTGGGTCGGTCGTTGTGGCGCCTGTCGTGGATCCCACGAGGTAGCTGAACCCCGGGGACAGCGTGTCGGTGATGCTCGTCAGTGTCGTCGAGGACGCTCCCGGGTTGGTGACGGTCACGGTGTAACCGTTCGTGCCTCCCGCAGCGGTGCTGGCGGCGTCCGCCGTCTTGGAGAAGGATGCCGGTGCCGCGCCGACGGGCGAGAAGATCGTCAGACTCGACAGGGTGATGCCAGCCGCTCCGGTCGGCACGGTTACGTCCCAGTTGATGGCGATGCCGTTGTCGATCAGGTCAGCGCATGCGCACGTGTCGGGCAGATTGGTCTGGCTGCCAATCGCGGCCCACACAGTGTCGTAGTTGTCCTCGATGTAGTGGCTTCCGACCGTCAGGGGGTAGAACCCCTCGATTCGGTTGAGGTCCTTGGACCCCGGCTCGGCGACACACACCGGAGCGATGCCGAGGTCGACACGCCCGAGACCGGTGTCGCTGTCCTGCAGGTAGCAGTCACCGCCGCGGTAGACCTTCACCGGCTCGCCGGCTGCACCGGACGTCGTGACCTTGACGTCAGTGCGGTAAGACTCCCCGCCCTCGACGTAGGTATCGGTTTGAGTCAGGCGTAGCCCGGATGAACCCAGGTCAACGATCGTGACGACCGTGTAGGGATCTGCGGTGGTGCCAGCACCCGTCGGCCCCGTCTGAGAGACCGGCGTGTAGGGGGTGTAGCCGGTGACTCCGGTCGCACTCCCACCCGCGGGGATATAGGCCGGGCCGAAGAGAACCCCACCGGCGGACACCAGAGTGGCGCAGGCCGTGGCCCCGAACCACTCGCCGCTCGAGTCGCCGAGGTGCTGGACGTCGCAGTTCAGGTCGGGAGAGATAGTGATCTGCGTCAGCGGACCCCCTATCGAGACGATCGTTTCCGCCGATGCGAGAGGCGCCCCTGTCAGGGACGCGAAGACTGACAGCAGGAGAGCCAGGGCGAGGGAGATACCTCGCGGCAGCGACTTTCGTGAGTGTTGCGCCATTGGAAAACCCCTATTTCGACTGGTCCTAACATGGGTCCCCGTCCTTAGAATGTAGGGGCGAGAGCCACGCATCGCAGCCGAATCAGAAACTCGGCACTCGCCATTCGCCGTCGCACTTGTCAGCCTCACCCCTACGACTCAACTAAAAGCCGCCATAGATCTGGCTCTATGGGGTTGGGACGAGCGGGGAGACGCGGCCGGGGCCGGCTGAGCTCAGCGGCCTATCGCCTCGTGGGGTGGGCGCGGCCTCGGCCCGCGAGGCAGGGTTGCCGACGTTGCGCAGGGACGAGCCGAGGAAGCCGAGCAGGACCACCCCGATGATGAGGGAGCCGACCCGGAGGCGCGCGTCGTCGGCGATCACCGACACGTTGCTCAAGGTGGTCGGCAGCAGCCAGATGCCGAAGATCGCGCCGGCAAAGAACCGACGAGGGAGAAGACGGTCGCGACCAGTCCGTGCCGGTAGCCCGAGATGGCGTAGGCCACCAGCAGCAACCCGATCCCGAGGTCGAGCAGGGCCCCGCCGCTCACCACCGACGCCCGATCAGGTAGTCAGGCAGTACCCGCTCGTGCGACCGGTCCCACTCGATGTTCAGGCCACCGAGCTCGAGGAAGCGGTCGACGAGCCCAGCCGTGAAGCCCCAGAGCAGCAGTCCGTCGACGTCGAAGGCCGGCCCCTTGAACCCCATCGTTGGGGTCACGGACATGGACCGGTGACGGGTCCGCCCACCAATCGAGCCTCCAGTGTGCCGTCGCGCGGTCCACCAGTCAGGGCGCGTAGCGGCGCTCCGGGCGACCGGTTGTGCCATAGCGCAGCGAAACCTGGGCCTCACCTGTGGTGACGAAGTGCTCCAGGTAGCGGCGGGCACTGACCCGCGAGATACCCACCACCTCAGCGCATTCCGTCGCCGAGAGCGACGCCGCGCCCCCGGTCAGGGCCCGACTGACGGCCTCTGCCGTCTGCACCGACAGGCCCTTGGGCAGCGTTCCCGCAGCGGGTCGCGGACCGCCGCCGGAGCTGAACGACGCGTCGATCTCGGCCTGCGTCAACTCACCGTCACTGGCAGCGCGGGCCCGCTCAGCGGCATACGCACGGAGTCGCTTCTCGAGGTCAACGAAGGCGAACGGTTTGAGGATGTAGCCGGCCACGCCGTGGCGCACGGCCCCGCGCACCGCGTCGGCCTCCTTGGCCGCGGTGATGACGATGACGTCGCAGGTGTCGCCACGCGCCCGAAGCTGCCCGACGACCTCGAGCCCGAAGACGTCGGGCAGATAGAGGTCGAGCAGGACGAGGTCGGGCTTGAGTTCGGCCACCGACCGCAGCGCCTCCGCCCCGGTCGCCGCGGAGCCCACGACCTCGAATCCCTCGGTGCGCTCGACGAAGCCGCGGTGGATCCGGGCCACCATGAAGTCGTCATCGACGACGAGGACGCGGATCATGACACCTCCTCAGACATCGGCGCGAGGGTCAGTCGCGCGACGAAGCGGGCCCCGTCGGGCGTGTTCTCCACCTCGACCTCCCCGCCGCGGCGCTGGCACGTGAGCCGGGTCAGCGCGAGGCCGATGCCCCGCTCGCCGGCCCGGGCCGCCTTCGTCGTGAAGCCGTGCGCGAAGACCTCGGTCGCCACCTCGGGCGCCACGCCGGGACCCGAGTCGGTGACGATGACCTCGACGGTGCTCGCGTCCTGGCGCACCTGAAGCTGCACCCACGTCTCACCCCCGTCGTGCGGGCCGGCCGCCGTGGCATCGATCGCATTGTCGACGAGGTTGCCGACGACGGTCGCGAGGTCGGCGGAATCCCGCGGCGAGAGCTGGCCGAGCGAGGTCAGTTCGCTGACCCGCAGATCGACCCGCCGCTCCGCCGCCTGCGACGCCTTGGCCATGACGAGGGCACGGACGGCAGGGTCGCGCAGCCGGCTCGAGAGCGTGAGGTCGAGCTGCGCACGGTGCTCGCTCACCGAGTCGACGAAACGCACCACCTCGTCGTGCTCACCGAGCTGGATCAGCCCCGAGATCGTGTGCAGCTGGTTGGCGAACTCGTGCGCCTGCGCCCGCAACAGCTCGGTCGTGCTGCGGAACGACCCCAGCTCGCGCTCGAGGTCGGCCAGCTGCGTGCGATCACGCAGCGTCGTCACCGAGCCGAGCGCGCGGCCGTCCTTGACGACCTCCATCCGGTTCATGACGAGGACCCGCCCGCGCCGCAGCACGACCTGGTCGCGGGGCTGCCGGTCCCGGAGACCGCCTCGTCGAGGCCCTCTCAAGGGCCCCTCCGCATCCGCGACGCTCTCAGGCACCCCACTCGCGTCCGCCTCGTCCGCGACGCCGAGCAGCACATCGCGCAGTCGTTCCCCCATGGCGAGATCGCCCAGCGCCATTCCAACAGCCCGCTCCGGCAGGTCGAGCAGCTCGCGGGCGACGTTGTTCACCAAGGTGATCCGGTGGCTCACATCCATGGCAACAACCCCTTCAGCGATGCCGAAGAGCATCGCCTCCCGGCTCTCGGCGAGGCCGGTGATCTCGCGCGGCTCGAGCCCGAGGGTCTGGCGCTTGATCCACCGCGCGAGCGCCCACGAGCCAAGGCCACCGATGACGAGCGCGAGCCCGAGATACGTGAGCAGATAGGACGAGGCACCCCGCAGGCGATCGAGGATCGACGGCATCCGGACCGCGACCTCCACCGTGCCGAGGTGGCGTCCCACCTGGCTCGTCGCATCGCTGAGGACGGGGGTCTGAGCAACGAGCATCCGCTCGCCGGCGCCCTCCATGATGCCCGTCCAGCTCGACCCGTGTGCCACCTGCGCCGAGCCGTAGCCGATCGGCTTGCCCTCCAGCGTCGGATCGCTGGAGACCCGCACGATGCCATCCGCGCCCGCGAGGGTGACGGACTGGACGGCATACTGGGTCACAACTTCCTGGACGCGGACGGGGAGCCCGGCGATGACGGCGCTCGGTGCCATCTCGGTGCGCACCAGCGGGGTGCTCGCGAGCTGCTCCGCGATCGCGAAGATGCGCCGACCGGAGGTGTCGCGGAAGGACGCGTCCGACTGGGCGATGGAGACGAGGGCCACCGTGATGAGAACGGTCAGCAGGATCGCGATCTGGGCCACGAGGAGCTGGCCCGCGAGCGTGAACCGACGGAGATGTTGCATGACCAAAACGAACTCAACCTTCATTGCGGACACAAGCACGACAGGAGGACCGGTGTGCCGTCACGATCATGCCGTCCCGACTCACACACTTGAAAGAAGCCCACTGATGAGCATCTTCCACCCCCGTCGTCGTATGGCGGTAACTTCCGCCGCGACGATCGCCGTCGCAGCCCTGGTGCTGAGTGGCTGTGGCGCCACCGCCACGGATGACACCGGCCCCGCGTCAACGGCTGCCGGCGACGCGAAGCCCGCCAACGGCCTGCAGATCATGGTCCCGAACTCACCCGGCGGCGGCTACGACACCACCGCGCGCACGGTGGCGCAGGTGCTCGAGGCACAGAAGGTCACCGGCTCCGTCCAGGTCTTCAACCTGCCCGGCGCCGGCGGGACGGTTGGCCTCCAGCGGATCGTCAACGAGAAGGGCAACGGCAAGCTCGCCATGCAGATGGGCCTCGGCGTCGTCGGCGCCGCCTACACCCAGAAGTCGAAGGCGACCCTGGCCGACACGACCCCGATCGCCAAGCTGATCGAGGAGGCCGGCGCGATCGTCGTCTCCAAGGACTCGCCGTACAAGGACATCGACCAGCTGGTCGACGCCTGGAAGAAGGACCCCTCGAAGATCAACGTCGGCGGCGGCTCCAACCCGGGCGGCCCCGACCACCTCCTGCCGATGCAGCTCGCCAAGGCCGTCGGCATCGACCCGACGAAGGTGTCCTACATCAGCTACGACGGCGGTGGCGAGCTCCTGCCCGCGGTCCTCGGCAACAAGATCGGCTTCGGGGCGAGCGGCTTCGGGGAGTTCCTCGAGCAGGTCAAGTCCGGCTCCGTGCGGGTGCTGGCCGTGACGAGCGAGAAGCGCATCGACGCCCTCCCCGACGTGCCGACCATGAAGGAGTCGGGGATCGACTTCACGTTCACCAACTGGCGCGGGATCGTCGCTCCGCCGGAGATCTCCGCTGCGGACAAGCAGGTCTGGGTCGAGGCGCTGACCAAGATGCACGACACCGACGCGTGGAAGGCCGAGCTGGACAAGCGCGGCTGGACCGACGCGTTCGAGACCGATGACTCGTTCGGCACCTTCCTCAAGGCTCAGGACCAGGCCGTCGCCGACATCCTCAAGGGCCTCGGGCTCGTCAGCTGACATGTCCGACCTGACACCCGACCGCACGGACACAGACGCCGCCGCGCCGGGAGTCGAGACCAAGGGCGGGGACCGCGCACAGTACGGAATGTGCGCGGCCCTGGCCGGCCTCGGCGTCCTGCTGCTCGTCGACGCGGCCAGCCTCGCCCCCGTGGCGAGCACCAACGACTCCCTCGGACCGCGCGCCGTCCCGAGCGTCCTCGGAGTCCTCCTGCTCATCGTCTCCGCCTTCTACGCCCTCGACATCCGCCGCGGTGGCGTCGGCGCGTCCGACGAGGGCGAGGACATCGACCTCGACGCCCCGTCCGACTGGAAGACCGTGGGCATGCTCGTGCTCATCTTCGCAGTCTGCGCCGCCCTCATAGAGCCGCTCGGCTGGGTCATCGCCGGGTCACTCCTCTTCTGGGGCTGCGCCTTCGCGCTCGGCAACCGACACCACCTCCGGGGCCTCATCGCCGGAGTCGCGATCTCCCTCATCACCTTCTATGCGTTTGCCGTCGGGCTCGGTGTCAACCTGCCCGCCGGCATCCTCCAAGGGATCCTCTGATGGACAACCTGAACAACCTCATGGTCGGCTTCAGCCACGTCCTGACGCCGCTGAACCTGCTCTTCGCGTTCGTCGGTGTCGTGGTCGGCACCGCCGTCGGCGTGCTGCCCGGCATCGGCCCCGCCATGACGGTCGCCCTGCTGCTGCCGATCACCTTCGGCCTCGACACGACCCAGGCCCTCATCATGTTTGCCGGCATCTTCTACGGCGGGATGTATGGCGGGTCGACGACCTCGATCCTGCTCAACACCCCAGGTGAGTCGTCATCGGTCGTCACCGCGCTCGAGGGCAACAAGATGGCCAAGTCCGGTCGAGCCGCGCAAGCGTTGGCCACGGCAGCCATCGGCTCCTTCGTCGCGGGCACCATCGCCACGATGCTCCTGGTCCTCGTCATGCCCCAGGTGGTCGCGTTCGCGATCGAGCTGGGCTCGCCCGAGTACTTCGCCATCATCATGCTGGCCTTCGTCGGCGCGAGCGCCGTGCTCGGCTCATCCCGGATCCGTGGCTTCGCAGCCCTGCTGATCGGCCTCTCCATCGGCATCGTCGGGATCGACAAGGTGACCGGCCAACAGCGGATGACCTTCGACGTCCCGCAGCTAGCGGACGGCATCGACATCGTCGTGGTCGCCGTCGGGCTCTTCGCCGTCGGCGAGGCCCTGTGGGTGGCTGCCCACCTGCGGCGCAAGGCAGGCGCGGTCATCCCCGTCGGCCAGCCGTGGATGGGACGCGAGGACTGGAAGCGGTCCTGGAAGCCGTGGCTGCGCGGCACCGCGCTCGGGTTCCCCTTCGGGGCGATCCCGGCCGGCGGCGCCGAGGTGCCGACCTTCCTGTCCTATGTGGCCGAGCGCAAGCTGACCAAGCACCCCGAGGAGTTCGGACACGGCGCCATCGAGGGCGTCGCCGGGCCAGAGGCTGCCAACAACGCGTCCGCCGCTGGCACGCTCGTGCCGCTGCTCGCGATCGGGCTGCCCACGAACGCCACGGCTGCGATCATCCTCACGTTCCTTCAGGGGCGCGGTCTTGACCCCGGGCCGCTGCTCATCGAGAAGCAGCCGGTCCTCGTCTGGACCCTCGTCGCGAGCCTCTTCGTGGGCAACACGCTGCTCCTGGTGCTCAACCTGCCGATGGCTCCGCTCTGGGCCAAGCTGCTCCAGATCCCGCGGCCCTACCTCTACGCCGGCATCCTCTTCTTCGCGACGATGGGGGCGTGGGCCGTCAACGGCCAGGCGTTCGACCTCTACCTACTGCTGGCCATCGGGCTGATCGGCTTCACCATTCGTCGCTTCGGCCTGCCCGTGCTGCCGCTCATCATCGGCGTCATCCTGGCCCCGATCGCTGAGCTGCACCTGCGTCGCTCCCTCCAGCTCTCGCACGGCGAGATCAGTGGCCTCGTCGGCGGTCCGGTCGCGTGGGTGTGCTGGGGGATCATCCTGCTGGCCATCCTGTGGCCGCTCATCGCCAAGCTGGTCCGCTCCGTCCGTTCCGGCGGCACTGGCGGCACTGGTGGTGCCGGCGGAGGTGCCGGTCGCACTGGCGACGCCAGTGGTGGCATCACCGCCGAACTGACCAAGGAAGTGACCGCATGACCATCCTCGTTGGCTACGTCCCGACGCCACAGGGCGAAGCTGCCTTGACGGCAGCCATCGTCGAGGCGAAGGCCCACGATGACCACATCCTGGTCATCAATATGTCACGCGATGACAGGCTCGTCGACGCCCTCCGGGCCGACTCGAGCGACCTGACCCGCGTCGACCGAGAGCTCGCCGAGTCCGGTGTCCCCCATGAGGTGCGCCGGATCGAGCACGGCACCGACCCTGCAGAGCAGATCCTCGACCTGATCGAGGCGGAGCAGGTGCGGCTGCTCGTCATCGGGCTTCGGCACCGGACGGCGGTGGGCAAACTGCTGCTCGGCTCTACCGCCCAGCGGCTCCTGCTGGATGCGTCCTGCCCCGTCCTCGCAGTGAAGGCCCGCTGAGGCCCAAGCCGCTGATCGACTGCCGGCGTCCCCATCGGGACGCCGTCAGTCGATCCCTGTGGCGGACTGCTGAGCGGGACGGTGACGGTCGGGCCGGGCTTCAGCTTCACCACGCCGGCCTCTGGAGACTCGCGTCTGTTCGTCCACGTCAGCGCGTTCCCGCGTGGCCGGCGCCCTGCCAACGGTTGTGAGGTCACGCACGCCGAGGCTCACGACCAAGGTCAGCGGCCCCGCGCCTCACAGGTGCGGTACGTCGCCGTCGTACCGGCCCGCTCGGCCGGCGCCAGCAGGAGACTTATGGCGGTCGCCATCGCGGCCCTGCTCTTCCCTCCCGAGCGCTGGGAGCAGGACGTGGCCAGCGACACGAATGGGACCCCCTCGCGTGATCTGGAGAGGGGAGGTCGATGACGTGGGCCTTGGCCAGCCTGTCGGTCACGAGCCAGCCCTGCGGCGACCCGCCGCGGTGGTCTCGGTGGACACGCTGAACAACAGCCCCGCTCAGTTGGTCACGGTCGTGCCTGTCACGTCCGCCTACTACGGGCTGCACAGCCATGTCGAGGTCGAGCCGGGAAGCAGCGGGCTCGGCCACACCTCCTACGCGCCCTGCGACCAACTGCGCGTGATCTCGACCGCACGGTTGGCGTCCCGCCGGGGCATGATCGCCCCCGACACGATGCGTGACATCGACCAAGCTCTGTGCTTCGTCCTTGACCTGTGCGAAGACGGCTGCTGCAGTGTCGATAGCCCTCGGCAAGCGTGAGCGCGTCGACGGGTGGGAGAGCCTCAGGTGAAGGGGGCTCGCGTCAGCAGTCCACGGTCCGGCCCGAGGTAGCGCAGTTGCGGGTGTTGTCGCTGGGCCCGCACCGCCACGAACTCCGCTGCCTGACGGAACCAGTTCTCGTAGGAGATCCGGGAGCCACTCACTGCCCAGGCATCTTCGAGGGCCAGACTCATCACCCCGCGGAAGTTGTTGCGCGACGGGACAGTACTAGCCTTCTCCATCTGCATCGAGGCAGACAAGCACAGGCGTGATGGCCCTGCAGCGGGGACAACCACGTGCTCATTGGGCGGCTCGGCTCCACGCAGGCCCAGGCCGTCGCTGCTGCACGTGTCGGCAAAGATGACGACCGAGGCGCCGGCGTCCATGGGCTGCCAGAGTTTGGCGAAGTCGTCGTCGACGATCGGTCCGTCCTGCGCGGCGAACACCTCGTCCAGACCGTCGATCTCGTCACCGTCGTCATCCTTGACCTGGAAGCCGTGCCCGATCAGGACGAGGATGAACGTGTCTCCTGCACTGACCGTCTGCGCGAGGCGACTCAGGGTCTGGCGCAGCGGGACCGCCCGGGTCTGGTCCGGCTCGGTGAGTTGCACGAGGGTGAGGTCGTTGGCCGTGATCCGCCGGCTGATGAGTCCGGCGTACCAGTCGACGTCCTGCATCACGCCGCGCGCTGTGGCGAAGGCGAAGTGCCGGCCCCGGAAGTCGAAGGGCTGCGGGTTGGCAACGCCGACGACGGCCGCGATGGTGTGTCCCATGGCCGATCAACTCCCCGGCGTGGTCGCTGGCACCGTGACCGTCATGGTGACGCTGGGGGTGCCGGTGACGCTCGCGGGGGCAGTGCCGGATGGGACTGCAGCAGTCGACGAAGCAGTCGTCCCGGTCGACGTCGACGTCCCGGTCGATGTCGGTGTCGATGTCGGTGTCGGTGCCGGTGACAC
>JBDTAU010000410.1:0-4791 GCA_039924465.1 Dermatophilaceae bacterium | reverse complement strand
GTGGGCGACGGTGTGGCGGCTCGAGTCAGCAATCGGCGTCTACTACGCCAAGCAGAACTGCCCCCTGCAGAACTTCGAGGCGAGGCTGACCCTGCTGCTCTCCACGCTCGTGCCCGAGCGCGTGCTGCCGGTCACGGCCGCAGACCCGGAGAGGGGGCTCTTGCTGACGCCGGATCAGGGCCTCGTGTTCGGTGATGTCGTGGCCGAGAACGACGTCGACGCCTGGTGCCGGCTGGTCGCGGCGGCCATGCAGTTGCAACGGGAGCTGGCCGGGCACGCCGATGAGCTGGCCGCAGCGGGGCTCACGACGCTGCACCCGGGGAACTCAGCGGCCTACGTGCGGGGTCGTGCTGCTGCGCTCGCAGCCTTGCCGGTCGACGACCCTCGCCACCTGGCCCCGGGACGGGCCAAAGCCTTGCGCGCCCAGGATGGCCTGATCCGTGGGTGGGCGGACGAGGTGAGCTCGTTGGGGCTGCCGATCGCCTTGGTGCACAACGACCTTCACGAATACAACGCGTTTGACGCGACGACGGGGATTCGCTTCTTCGACTTCGGTGACGCGGTCCTCGCACCACCCCTCACGGCGCTGCTCATCCCGCTCAACGTGCTGGCCGGCCGGCTCGGCGCCGGCAACCGCGACCCGCGACTGGTGCGGGTCGCCGATGCGGCCCTCGAGGTGTGGAGCGACGTGACGCCGATGCGGCAGTTGCGGGCCGCGTTGCCGGCCGCGCTGCGGCTCGGTCGGATCGGGCGGGTCGAATCCTGGTTGCGGGTCTGTGCCTCGGTCAGCCCTGCCGAGCTCGCGGAGTACGGGGCCTCCGTCCCGGCGTGGCTCATCAGGGTGCCCCAGGATCCGCCGATCCGCTGACCGGTCAGATGCGGCGCAGGACAGCGGTGACCTTGCCGAGGATCGTCGCGTGGTCGCCGTCGATGGGGGAGTAGGCCGAGTTGTGCGGGAGCAGCCACACGTGCCCGTCGGTGCGTTTGAAGGTCTTGACCGTGGCCTCGTTGTCGAGCAGGGCCGCGACGATGTCGCCGTTGCTCGCGGTCTGCTCGCGGCGCACGACCACCCAGTCCCCGTCGCAGATCGCGGCGTCGATCATCGAGTCTCCGACGACCTTGAGGAGAAAGAGCTCGCCCTCGCCGACGATCTGGCGGGGCAGCGGGAAGACGTCCTCGACGAGCTCGTCGGCCAGGATCGGAGCGCCGGCGGCGATTCGGCCCAGCACCGGCACATAGGAGGCCTCGGGGCGGGCGTCGCCGGAGCCGGTCTCGACATCGGCGCCCGCCCTGCGGTAGTCACCGTCGAGGCCGGGCGCGATCGAGGCCGTGCCGCGGTGGCCGATCGCCTCGAGGTCGGCGTCGGGGGAGATGATCTCGAGGGCCCGGGGCCGGTTGGGGTCGCGGCGTAGGTAGCCCTTGCGCTCGAGAGCAGCGAGTTGGTGGGAGACGCTCGAGGGGCTCGCGAGACCGACCGCCTCGCCGATCTCGCGCATGCTCGGGGGGTAGCCGCGGCGGTCGACGGAGTTGCGGATCACCTCGAGGACCCGGCGCTGACGCACCGTCAACCCATCGCCCTTGTCGCGGTCGGGAAACTGCTTCACGTCAGCCATCGTCGCCCCTCGGCTCCCTCGCCAGAACCGCTCGCCGACCCAGTGTCAGTGGTGACTGATGAGGTTGTTGTTGTGAGGGAAGACTACGAGATTCGAACAAGGATGCCAAACACCTGTTCGACGCGTGTCTCGACTTCATCGAACAGTTGTGCTAGAAATCGTACAGACGTTCCATCGAACAGATGTTCGCCGGACTGCAAGCAGGAGGACACCATGAGTGCCATCGCCATCGCCGACCCGCAGGTCACCCGCCCCGACCGCGGGAGCGTGCGCCCGCAACTCGTGCTGCTCCCGACCGGAGCCGAGGCCGTGTGCGCTGCGAGAGCGAGCCGGCCGGTCATGCGGCTGACCGGCTTCGGTCGCCTCCTCGTCGGGCTCCTCGTTGCTGTTGTGTTGGCCATGGGCGCGGTGGCAGCCGCGGGCTCTTTTGCCTCGGCCGCCGGCCCGACGGTGACGATGACGGTCCAGTCCGGCGACACCCTGTCCCAGATCGCTGCGCAGCGACTGCCTGACCTGTCGATCCCGGAGGGCGTCGTGGCGATCCAGCTGGCCAACGGCCTGTCGACCTCGCAGGTGCATGCCGGGCAGGCCCTGGTCATCCCCGCCGGGTGAGTCTCGGGCCCCCGGCCACGCCTCATCCTGATCGGCAGTGCCGATCCCCAGAGCGCCGCGTTGGCTCCACCAGCAGCGGCTTCGTGTGTGGGCGCTTCGACCCCGTTCACACACACCCGAGCGCCGCTCCCCACGACCATGGGGGGCGGCGCTCACTCGTGCGCCGTGGGTCGGGCACCAGGCGCTACGAGAGGGGCCCCTTTGTGTTCCCGGGCCAGAGGCCGGGATGCTGTCCCCATAAGCTCTGCGAGTCGCCTCCGGCTCGGCGAGCGCTGCACGACCACCCAGGCACGACACGCGACTCGGAAGAAGGATCAGGCATGAAGAAGATTGGTGTCATCGGATGCGGGCTGATGGGGTCTGGCATCGCCGAGGTCTCGGCGCGGGCCGGGCTCGATGTCGTGGTCTCGGAGTCGAGTCCGTCGGCAGTCGCGGCGGGGGTGCACCGGCTGACGGAGTCGCTGCAGCGGGCGCAGTCCCGCGGGAAGATCGACGACGCCCAGGCCGTGCTCGACCGGATCCAGGTCGTCGAGGGGCTGGACGCCCAGGCCGACCGCGAGATCGTGGTCGAGGCCATCGTCGAGGATGAGGCCACCAAGGTCGCCCTCTTTGCCGAGCTCGACCGGATCGTCGAGTCGAAGGAGGCCGTGTTGGCCTCCAACACCTCCTCCATCCCGATCATGAAGCTGGCCGTGGCCACGCAGCGACCCTCACACGTCCTCGGAGTGCACTTCTTCAACCCGGTGCCCGTGCTGGCTCTGGTCGAGCTCGTGCCGAGTCTGCTCACGGCGCCCGAGACGACCGAACGGGCCCGGACCTGGGTCGAGGGCACGCTGGGCAAGCAGGCGATCGACTGCAAGGACCGGGCCGGCTTCGTCGTCAACGCCCTGCTGATTCCTTTCATCCTGTCGGCGATCCGGATGCTCGAGTCCGGCTTCGCCACGGCGGAGGACATCGACCGTGGGCTCGTCCTCGGGGCAGCTCACCCGATGGGCCCGCTCGCGCTGGCCGACCTCATCGGGCTCGACACGACGAAGGCGGTCGCCGAGTCGCTCTACGACGAGTTCAAGGAGCCGCTCTACGCCCCGCCGCCGCTGCTGGCACGCATGGTGGAGGCGGGCCTGCTCGGGCGCAAGACCGGGCGCGGCTTCTACACCATGTGATTCCCTGAGTCAGCCTGGGTTGGGCCGGTGGGGCGCGGTTCGTCGTCCACAGGGGCATCCCGCTCGCTCGGCTGTGCACAGGCGTGCGCAGGGCCGGGCTCGGGGAGGCCCACCTGCCACAGACTCAACCGGGGGGAGTTGAGCGAGTAGGGGGTCGCCATGAAGCTGGTGGTGGAGGTCGCGGCCGTCGAGGCTGCGGCGAGGCAACTGGACGATGCGGTGGCCGCGGCGCGCCGGATGGGTGCCGCTCGGCGGCTCGGCCTCGTGGAGTCCGCGCTCCCGGGCTGGACGGCGTCGCGGGCAGCCGCCGAGGCGGCGGAGGACTGGAGCCGCATCGAGGTTGCCCTGGCCCTCGCGCTCGGTGGGCAGGCGCAGGCCATGCTCGAGGCAGCGCAGGGCTATAGAGAGCTCGAGACGGTCACGACCAGTGCCTTCGGGGCCGGTCGATGAGCATCGGGGTCCTCCAGGTGCGTCGGGGCCGGCCGGAGCTGCTCCGCGAGGTGGCTGCTGGGCTCGAGCGGGACCGGCTGGCCTGGCTGCAGGTCATCGCCTTCGTGCTGGCCGCCAGGTCGGGGGCGGCCTGGCGCGGGCCGGCCGCAACCGCTTCGGCTGACCGTGAGCAGGGCATCGCGGCGCGGATCCGGACCGCCTGCGTGGGCCTGGCCGTGACGGCTGGGGCCCTGCGGCACGCGGCGGACCGGTTGGAGGGCGCCCGCAGCCTGGTGGCGAGAGCTGATCGTCTGGCCCGCGACGCGGGCGGCTGGGTGGACCTCGATGGGCGACTCGTCCTGCCGACCCGACCCACGCTCGAGGACCCCATCTCTCAGGCGGTCCGAGCGCGTGAGGACGAACGGACCCGGTGGGAGGTTGCCGGTCTGCTTCGCCAGGCGACCGAGGCGGGCACAGCCGTTGACCGCGACCTGGGCCGCGCCCTGCGTCAGGCGCTGCACCCCCACGCCTGCGTCTCGGGACCGCCGCCCGGGCCGGCCATCCCGCCACCACCCCCGATCCGGTCCGGGGCCGCGGGGGTGGGAGAGGTCTTCGCCAGCGCGGCGTGGTGGCGGGTCCTGTCCGGACAGGAGCGGCAGGTCGTGATCGCCACGCACCCGGAATGGATCGGCAACCGGGACGGGATCCCGGCGCGGGACCGGCACCAGGCCAACCTCATCCTGCTGGCCCGGGCTCAGGCTCAGATCGCAGCAGACCCCGAGATCCGGCAGGCCTGGTGGATACGGGGCACGTCTCGCAGACCCGGTGATCTCGGGGTGCCTGCCCTGGTCGGGGCAGGCCCGGCGATGGATCGCTACCTGGACCTGCGGGCGGTGCGGCAGGTCATCGATCGCGGCGACCCACCACGACAACTCCTGTCGCTCGACGGGGCCGGGGACCGGCTCCGGGCTGTG